>JAHCKB010000232.1 GCA_026125985.1 Bradyrhizobium sp. | reverse complement strand
ACGGGGAGAGCCGTTCGCCGCGAAGCGACCTCGATCGCGCGAGACGGCTTCCGAACTTTCAGTTGTCCGCTCAATACCGACGAGTGCGACCGCTTTCGCTTCGGCAAACCATTGCGATCGCGAAGGCGGAACTGGCGCTGTTGAATTCGAAACTCATTCGCAACAAAGGCCACGGGAACTTCTTCCGAGAGATCGAATTCCACCAAAATGATTGCATGTAACATTATTGCGGGTCGACACGACCGGCGCTGCGTGTTACCCGAAAGCACGTCGAGGATCGGACTAGCTAAGTGAACGTTTCCGCACGCAAAACTCGCTTTGGCCTACCGCACCGCTTTCGCGGGGTTTTGGCGCTGCTCGTGCTGACGATCTATCTGGTCGGCGGCGTGCTCCACGGACTGTTCGATCTCGATGTCACCACTGGATCGACGGGCGCGGGTGTCGTCATCTCGCTCGCCAAGAGCGATGTCGGTCATTCCGAGAGCGGCGGCACAGCCGACCATCACTGCCATGGATGTTTTTCGGTATCGCTCCCGGCGCCGGACGTCGGAGCCGGCGAAGAGATGCCGACTGCGAAGGTGATGCCGACGTTGGACGCCGGGCATCGCGGTTTATCGCCCGGAATCGACCTTCCTCCCCCAAAAATCCTGACCTGAAAATGATCGCCGGGCGCACCGCGCCCTGAATCCGTCTTTCGTCAGGTAACATCATGTTTTTCAAGAGCGCCGCGCGGTTCGCGTGCGCGATGGCTTTGCTGTCCAGCCCTTGGCTGACGGCTGTGTCGCATTCGCAAACCATCACCCTCGGGGCCGCGCTTCAGCGCGCGCTCGCCGCAAGTCCACGTCTCACGGCGGCGGAGCGCGACATCGGCATCGCCAGGGGGCAACGCATTCAAGCCGGTGCGCTCCTGAATCCGGAGTTGTCCTATGAACAGGACAACTCGTTCGGTTCCGGAATCTACCGCGGCACCAAGTCGGCCGAAACGACTCTGCAGATCAGTCAACTCTTCGAGCTGTTCGGGAAGCGAGAAGCTCGAATTGCCGCCGGCCAGGCGGTTGTCGAGGCGACGACGGTCGAGCGTCAGGCGGTTCGGTTGCAAATCTTGTCCGAGACCGCGATCGCCTTTCTGAACGTGCTCGGTCTCCAGCGAAGGATCCAGATCCTCGACGACCAGGTCGCCGCCATCGACCGGCTGTCGCCGCTGCTACAGCGCCGCGTCGACGCCGGTGCTTCGTCGCCGGCCGAAACCGGGCGCGCCGAGGTCGCCTCAGCGCTGGTCAAGGCGGATCGCGAACGGACGAAGGCGGCCCTGGCAAGCGCCCGCCGTGAACTCGCGGTCCTGATGGGGGACACGTCGCCCAAGTTCGGGACTGTGTCGGGCCGTTTGGACACGACGGGCCGGCCGCCGTCCTTTCAGGTCGTCATCGCCGCGATCGATGCCAATCCGCAACTGGTGAGGTGGAACGCGGTGTACGCGCAGCGTAACGCCGAACTGCTTCTGGCGCGCTTGAGACCCTATCCGGATGTGCGTCTGTCCGCCGGATGGCGCCATTTCAACGAAACAAACGACGACGCCGTGCGACTTTGGGTGTCGGTGCCGATCCCGGTGTTCGACCAGAATCAGGGCAATATCCTCTCTGCCCAGGAAAATCTCGCTAAGACGCGTGCGGAGCGGGAAGCCAACCGCAAGACGCTGCTGGTCGTCGCTGGCCGGGCGTACGACACCCTGCAGGGCTCGCTGCGCGAACTGACCATATTGCGCGAGATAGCGATCCCGAAATCTCGGCAGGCCTCCGAAGCGATCTTTGAAGGATACGGGCAAGGCCGTTTCACATTGCTCGAAGTGCTCGATGCGCAGGCGAGTGTCGTCCAGGCGCAGCTGCGGGAACAGGAAGCCCTACAGAATTTCCACGTCGCCGTCGCCACGATCGAGGGGCTGGTCGGCAATCCCTTTGCCCTCGCGCGGGAGAGCGCCCGATGAGACAGGTCACCATTATCCTCGCGGCCGTTGCTGTCTGTGCGCTTGGCGCAGGGGTGTATGCACTCGCCCCGAGCAAATCGCCGTCGACGGCCGCCAAGACGTCGCAGACAGAAGGCAAAGGGCACGCAGACGAGAAAGGACATGACGGAGGAGTCGAGATGACCGACGCCAAGATTGCGGCGGCGGGAATCGAGGTCTTGTCTGCGTCCGGCGAGACGCTGCGCGAAACCATCGTCCTGAATGGCATTCTTCAACCGAATCAGGAGGCGCTGGTCCAGGTGACGCCGCGCTTCCCCGGCGTGGTGCGCGAAATCCGTAAGCGCATCGGCGACACGGTCACGAAGGGCGAACTGCTCGCGAAGATCGAAAGCAATCAGAGTCTGACGGTCTATGACATGCTGTCGCCGATCTCCGGCACCGTCATCGATCGCCAGATTTCGCTCGGCGAGTACGCGTCCGAACAGAAGCCGGCGTTCACCGTTGCCGACCTTTCGACCGTGTGGGTGGACATGTCCGTCTATCGGCGCGATCTGCCGCGCGTGAAGATGGGTGACACCGTTCTGATCGACGTCGGCGACGGCGGCAAGCCGATCGAAGCCAAGATATCCTACGTCTCGCCCGTAGGAAGCGCCGACACGCAGAGTGCGTTGGTTCGAGCGGTGATCGCCAACGAAGGTCTCCGCCTTCGGACCGGCCTGTTCGTGTCGGCCCGGCTCATCCTTTCCGCCAAGAAAGTGCCAGTGGCGGTCAAATCATCCGCGATCCAGACGGTCGAGAACCGCAACGTCGTGTTCGTGCGCAACGGCTCCAAGTTCGAGGTTCGCGACGTCGAGCTCGGCGCCCGCGATCCGGAAAACGTGGAGATCCTCTTCGGCCTACTCGAGGGGGACAAGTACGCGGCGAAGAACAGCTTCATCGTCAAGGCGGAGCTCGCGAAAGGCTCGGCAACCCATGAACACTGACGCTTCGAGAGTCGTTTCGCTCCGCCGTCCCGCGCTGCACGAACGCGCCACTCTGCTCCGGTACCCCAGATGATCGACGCCATTCTTTCCTTTTCGGTCCGCCAGCGCTGGCTGGTGATGATCGTGGTTCTCATGATGGCCGCGTTCGGCGCGTGGAACTTCACGCGGCTGCCCATCGACGCGGTGCCGGACATCACCAACGTCCAGGTGCAGATCAACACCAACGCGCCGGGCTACTCGCCGCTGGAGGTCGAACAGCGCATCACGTTTCCGATCGAAACCGCGATGGGCGGCTTGCCGAACCTCGTCAACACCAGATCGCTATCGAGGTATGGGCTGAGCCAGGTGACCGTGGTCTTCAAGGACGGCACCGACATCTACTTCGCCCGTCAACTTGTCAACGAACGCGTCCAGAGGGTCAAGGATCAGCTCCCGACGGGAATAGAGACCGCTGCCGGTCCGATCTCCACGGGTCTCGGCGAAATCTACCTGTTCACGGTCGAGGCAAAGGACGGCGCGAAAAAGGCGAGTGGAGAGCCGTTCACGCCGACCGACCTGCGTACGATCCAGGACTGGATCATCAAACCGCAGCTCCGCAACGTCACCGGCGTCAGCGAAGTGAACACCATCGGCGGATTCGAGAAGCAGTTCCACGTCCTGCCTGATCCCAGCAAGCTGATGGCCTACCGGCTCAGCTTCCGCGACGTCATGACGGCGCTCGCCGCGAACAACGCCAACGTCGGTGCCGGATACATCGAGAGAAACGGCGAGCAGTATCTCGTCCGGACGCCGGGGCAGGTCGCGAACGTCGCCGATATCAGGCGGATCGTGATCGGATCGCGCAACGGGGTTCCCGTCCGGATCTACGACGTGGCGGACGTCCAGGAGGGGAAGGATCTGCGGTCAGGCGCTGCAACGCTCGACGGTAAGGAGATGGTGATGGGCACTGCGATGCTGCTGATCGGCGAGAACAGCCGCTCGGTGGCGCAGCGCGTGGCGGCCAAGCTCGAGCAGATCGGCAAGTCGCTCCCCGATGGTGTCGTTGTCCGCGCGATCTACGACCGCACCCATCTGGTCGACGCGACGATCGCAACGGTGGAAAAGAACCTCATCGAAGGCGCCCTTCTCGTCATCGTCATCCTGTTCCTCATCCTCGGCAACTTCAAAGCCGCCTTCGTGACGGCGCTGGTGATCCCGCTCTCGATGCTGTTCACCATCACGGGAATGTTCGAGAACAAGGTCAGCGCCAACCTCATGAGCCTCGGCGCGATCGACTTCGGCATCATCATCGACGGTGCCGTCATCATCGTGGAAAACTGCCTGAGGCTGCTGGCCCATGAACAGCAGAGCAGGGGACGGCTGCTCACCCGAGAAGAGCGCTTCGAGACGATCATCAAGGGGTCGCGGGAGGTCATCAAGCCGAGCCTCTTCGGCACGTTGATCATCGCTGTCGTGTACCTGCCGGTACTGACCCTGACGGGCGTCGAAGGCAAGATGTTCACGCCGATGGCGCTGACGGTCCTGTTCGCGCTGCTCGGCGCCAGCCTGCTTTCCATGACGTTCGTTCCGGCAGCGGTCGCGCTGATGGTGACGGGCCGGGTCTCCGAAAAGGAGAACTGGTTCATGCGCGGAGCGCACCGGGCCTACGTGCCCATGCTGGCGCTTTCCATTCGATTCCGTGGAGCTATAGCGGTGCTGGCCGCCGTCCTGGTTGTTGTGAGCGGATTTGCGGCCTCCAGGATGGGCGGGGAGTTCATTCCGAGTCTCGACGAAGGCGATATCGCGATCCAGGCGCTCCGCATTCCGGGCACGAGCCTGACCCAATCGCTCGAAATGCAGCAGATGCTGGAGAAGCGACTGCTGCAGCTTCCGGAGGTGAAGGAAGCATTCGCCCGTACCGGCACGGCCGAAGTCGCGACGGACCCGATGCCACCGTCCATTTCCGACGGCTATGTGATGCTCAAGCCGCGCGATCAATGGCCGGACCCGAAGAAACCGAAGTCGCAGGTCGTCAAAGAGGTGGAGGAGGCCGCCGAGGATATCGCCGGCAGCAGCTACGAACTCTCTCAGCCGATCCAGCTTCGGTTCAACGAGCTGATCTCCGGCGTGCGCAGCGACGTCGGCGTCAAGATTTTCGGTGACGATCTCGACGTACTGGCGCAGGTAGCAAGCCAGGTGCAATCGGTCCTGCAGAACGTGCAGGGCGCGGCGGACGTCAAGACCGAACAGATCGCCGGCCTGCCGGTTCTGACCGTCAAGCTCGATCGTCAGGCATTGTCCCGCCTCGGCATCAGCGTTGCGGACGTGCAGAACATCGTCGAGATCGCGGTCGGCGGAAAGAGCGCGGGGCTCGTCTTCGAGGGAGACCGCCGGTTCGATCTCGTCGTGCGTCTTCCGGAGCAGTTGCGGTCCGACGTCGAGTCGATCAGGGCGCTTCCGATTCCGCTTCCGGTGCAGGAGACGCAACCGAAGGCGACCCAGGCTTCTTTAGGAAACTCGCCGCTTTTCCAGATGCGGTATGCGCCGCTCTCCGAGCTTGCCGAGGTCTCAGTGGCGCCTGGTCCGAATCAGATCAGCCGCGAGGACGGTAAACGCCGGATCGTGGTGTCGGCGAACGTCCGAGGCAGGGACCTCGGGTCCTTCGTCACCGACGCGCAGCGGCAGATCGGCGAGAAGGTCAAGATACCCGAGGGGTACTGGATCGGATGGGGTGGCCAGTTCGAACAGCTCGTCTCGGCGACGCAGCGCCTCATGATCGTCGTGCCGATCGCGCTGGCCCTGATCTTCCTGCTGCTGTTTATCAGTTTGGGCTCCATCGCCGACGCGCTTCTGGTGTTCAGCGGCGTTCCGCTGGCGCTGACCGGCGGCATCTTCGCACTGATTCTGCGCGACATTCCGTTGTCGATCAGCGCGGGTATCGGCTTCATCGCCCTGTCGGGCGTGGCCGTGCTCAACGGCCTGGTGATCATCACTTTTATCGAGCGGCTTCGCCAGGACGGCAAGTCGATCCTCGAAGCCGTCGAAGAAGGAGCGCTTACCCGTTTGAGGCCGGTCCTGATGACGGCATTGGTCGCCTCGCTCGGTTTCGTGCCGATGGCGATCGCAACCGGCGCCGGCGCCGAGGTGCAGCGACCCCTCGCGACCGTCGTCATCGGCGGCATCATCTCGTCGACTATTTTGACGCTGCTGGTCCTGCCAGCGCTCTACGTCCTGTTCCGTCGCGAAGCGGTCGCATCGGAACCCGTGCCCCCTACCGCAGAAGGAGAACCCGTATGAAAGTTCGCGCAGTTACCCTCGCCGCCCTGTTGTTCGCTGCGCCCGCCTGGGCCGATCCGCACAAGCACGGCGCCAAAGGACCCAACGGGGGCGCCATGGAAGATGTAGCGGGCGTGCACGTTGAATTCGTTCCGGCTGGCAATGCCGTGACCTTCCATGTCTTGAACGAGGACAACAAACCGGTTTCGACCAAAGGCTATTCAGGCTCGGTATTGGTCGTGAACGGACAAGAGCGCGAGACGATCACGCTCACCACCTCGGGCGAAAACGGGCTGAAGGGCGAGGCCAAGAAGCCGATCGCGCCCGGCGCGGCCATCACGCTCATGATCAAGACCGACAGCGGCAAGAGCGGCCAGGCGAAGTACAAGGGATGAGCGAACACGGCTCCCAACGCGACTTGAGGCTGGACCTCTTCCGAGGTCTGGCCAATTGGGCCATCTTCATCGATCACGTGCCGAATAACGCGATCGCGTGGGTGACGACCAAGAACTACGGCTTCAGCGACGCGGCGGATCTCTTCGTCTTCATCTCCGGCTACACGGCCGCCTTCGTCTATGCCAGGACGATGACCGCGAAGGGCTTCGTGGTGGCCGCAGTCGGTATCCTGGCGCGGGCCTGGCGACTCTACGTCGCGCACATTCTGCTGTTCGTATTCTATGTCGCCGCGATCGGCTACGTCGCGCAGCGCTACGATCATGCGCATCTGCTCGACGAGTTCAACATCCGTCGATTGATAGCCGACCCGATCGAATTCCTGAAGCACGGCCTGTTGCTCGAATTCAAGCCACTCAATCTGGACGTCCTGCCGCTCTACATCGTGTTGATGGCGGCATTTCCGCCAATACTCTGGTTGCTCGTCCGCTCCCCCAACGTGGCGTTGGCGATGTCCTTCCTCGTCTACGCTGCGGCCCGCAGCTTCGGCTGGAATCTGGGCAGCTATCCCGACGGCGCGTGGTACTTCAACCCGTTTGCCTGGCAGTTCCTGTTCTTGATCGGAGCCTGGGCCTCGCTCGACCGGACCGGCGTTGTGCGATGGCTGGTCCGGTCCCGGGTAGCCCTGCATCTGGCCGTACTTTTTCTGCTGTTCGGTCTAGCGATCACGCTCGGGGCCCGTTTCGGCGTCGCCTCCGCCACGCCCGGATCGCTCGTCGCACTCTACGTCCCGAACGACAAAACGAACCTCGCGCCGTATCGAATCGTCCACTTCCTTTCGTTGGCATTGATCGTCGCGAGATTGATCCCGAGCAACGCACCGGTCTTGAAGCTCCGCTTCCTGCGACCCGCTGTGATCTGTGGCGAGCGTTCTCTCGAGGTGTTCTGCACCGGCATATTCCTCGCTTTCGTCGCCTATTTCCTGATCGAACTGGTGTCCGCGTCGATCGCATTCCAGCTCGTCGTCAGCATCGCTGGCATC
>JAHCKB010000231.1 GCA_026125985.1 Bradyrhizobium sp. | reverse complement strand
CGCCGGGCACCACGCTTCGTCCTTTGGGCTACTCATGGCTGCGCCACGCGTAGCCCAAAGGGCGAAGCGTGGTGGAGCCAGGCGGGATCGAACCGCCGACCTCTTGCATGCCATGCAAGCGCTCTCCCAGCTGAGCTATGGCCCCTTAACCTGATCCGGCTTGCCGGATCGCCTTGTCGGCGCGCCTTGGGCAGTGCGCCGATTCACGAACCCCGAAAACCACAGTTCGGGGTTTATCTCAAGTCTCTTCGTCGTTGCCGACGTCGCCAATGATGTCGGTGACGTCCTCTTCGCCTTCCTCTTCGTCGGCAATGAAGGTCGAATCGTCGTCATCGTCGCCTTCGATGGTCTCGTCGATCTCGATGTCGTCCTCCGACTCCGGCACGACGGCCTTGACCTTGCCGGTGTTCTCCTCGGCATCGGCCTCCTCGAGCGAGACCAACTCTTCGGCCTCCGCGGGCTCCGGCATCTCGGCGGCCATGCTGGGCGAAGGTGTCGCGGCACGGGTGCGCGGCGGCGCTACCGGCGCGATCGGCACCACTTCGCCCGTGTAGGGTGAAATCACCGGGCTCTTGTTCAGGTCGTAGAACTTCTTACCCGTCGTCGGGCAAATGCGCTTGGTTCCGAGGTCGGATTTGGCCACGTGCGGATCCTGGGAATGTCTGAAAAACGGAGCTTCACTTGGCTAGTTGGGGGGCCGCTGTCAATAGCGCTTTGCGGGCAATTTTCGGCCACGTGACGCCCTCCGGTGCATGTGTTACGTGGCCCACGAGATAAGGACCCAAACTTGACCCATTCCGGACCTGCCACCCCCCTCGAAGCCCGCGCCAGCGGTCCCCTGGCCGGAGCGGTGCGCGCCCCCGGGGACAAGTCGATCTCGCACCGGGCGCTGATTCTCGGGGCGCTGGCAGTCGGGGAAACCCGGATTTCGGGCTTGCTGGAGGGCGAGGACGTCATCAACACCGCCAAATCCATGCGCGCGCTCGGCGCGAAGGTGGAGCGGACCGGACCCTTTGCCTGGAAGGTCAACGGCGTCGGCGTCGGCGGCTTTGCAGAACCGGCAGGGCCTCTCGATTTCGGCAATTCCGGCACCGGCTGCCGCCTGGTGATGGGCGCGGTCGCCGGCTGCCCGGTGACCGCGGTGTTCGATGGGGACGCCTCCCTGCGTTCGCGGCCGATGCGGCGCATCCTTGATCCGCTGGAGCTGATGGGAGCCAAAGCCGGGGAGATGCGCGAGGGCGGGCGCCTGCCGCTGACCCTGCATGGCGCCCGCGATCCGCTGCCGATCACCTACCGCACGCCGGTCGCTTCCGCCCAGATCAAGTCCGCGGTGCTGCTCGCGGGCCTTGCTGCGCCCGGCGTCACTACCGTGATCGAGTCAGAGGCGAGCCGCGACCACACCGAGCTGATGCTTCGGCATTTCGGAGCGGACATCGTCTCCGAAAAGGAAGGCGCCCACGGCCGCAAGATATCGCTGACGGGCGAGCCCGAGCTGCACGGCGCCGAGGTGATCGTGCCGGCCGATCCCTCGTCGTCGGCGTTCCCGATCGTGGCCGCGCTGATCGTACCGGGCTCGGACATCGTGCTGTCCGACGTAATGACCAACCCGCTGCGCACCGGCCTGTTCACGACGCTGCGCGAGATGGGGGCTGCGATCGAGGAGAGCGATACCCGCGGAGACGCGGGCGAGCCGATGGCGCGCCTGCGCGTGCGCGCGTCAAAGCTCCGCGGCGTCGAGGTGCCGCCCGAGCGCGCGCCGTCGATGATCGACGAATATCTGGTGCTGGCGGTTGCCGCTGCCTTTGCCGAAGGCACCACCATCATGCGCGGCCTGCAGGAACTGCGCGTGAAGGAGTCCGACCGGCTGGCCGCGACAGCCGACATGCTGCGCGTCAACGGCGTGAAGGTGGAGATTTCCGGCGACGACCTGATCGTCGAGGGCCGCGGTCATGTGCCGGGCGGCGGTCTCGTCGCGACCCACATGGATCACCGCATCGCGATGTCGTCCCTGGTGATGGGGTGCGCGTCCGACAAGCCGGTGAAGGTCGACGACACCGCCTTTATCGCTACTTCCTTCCCCGATTTCATTCCGATGATGCGCTCGCTGGGTGCGGAGTTCGCATGATCATCGCGATCGACGGACCCGCCGCCTCGGGCAAGGGCACGCTGGGCAAGCGCCTCGCCCATCACTACGGCTACCGCCATCTCGATACCGGCGTGATCTATCGCGCTGTAGCCTGGGCGTTGCTGGAGGCCGGCGCCGATCCCGGCGACGAGCTGCTGGCGGTTGCCGCGGCGCTGGAGCTCGATCCCGAGAAATTCGGCAACCCGGTCCTGAAGACACAGAAGGTCGGTGATGCCGCCTCGGTCGTCTCGGCCATCCCGAAGGTGCGCGAGCTGCTCGTCAATTTTCAGCGGCAGTTTGCGGCCGATCCGCCCGGTGCGGTGCTCGACGGGCGCGACATCGGGACGGTAATCTGTCCGGATGCCGACGTGAAGATCTTCGTCGTGGCGGACCCAGAGGTGCGGGCTCGGAGGCGCACGCTGGAAGCCCGGGCCCGCGGCGAAGAGGCGGACGAAGCGGCCGTGCTGGCCGATATTCTCAAGCGCGATGAGCGCGACCGGAACCGGCCTGTCGCGCCGCTGAAGCCGGCGCCGGACGCGCATACCCTGGACAATACCCATCTCGACATCGAGGCCGGCGTTCGCGCCGCCATCGAGATCGTCGAGGCGGTCCGGGCGGGCAAGAAACCGGCGCCGTAGAACCCGGTTTTCGGGCGAACGCCCTCGATCGGTAGTCCTTGCGGGTATCGCGGGGACCCAAAACGGCCATTTCTGCTTGCCGCTTCGCGGCTTGGGGGCTATATCAGCGGCGTCCGGGCTGCCCCCGATGCGATCAGGGCCGTCCGAGCGGGCCGGTCAGGGATTTCAACGCCCCTGCCGATATATGGAGGAAGCCCGCTCCCCGTCTTGCACGCCGGCAGTGGCCGGCACGTCCAGGGCCCCGGAAAAATCAACGTATCGAATGTGCAGCCGTGCTGCCGGTCTGCTTCTGCGCCTCCCGCATGAAGCGGTCGCCGGGTTTCGCGGATCCCGGCACTGCCCGTCCGATACGCCAGCAACCCCGACGACCGGCAAGTATCCCGCATCTGGAGATCAAATGGCTTCGAATACCGCTTCTTCCCTCACTCCCACCCGCGACGATTTCGCGGCAATGCTCGACGAAACCTTCGGCGGCGGCAATCTGCAGGAAAGCTCCGTCGTCAAGGGCAAGGTCGTCGCAATCGAAAAGGACATGGCTGTCATCGACGTCGGTCTGAAGACCGAAGGCCGCGTGGCGCTGCGCGAATTCTCCGGCCCCGGCCGCGAGAGCGACCTCAAGGTCGGCGACGAAGTCGAGGTGTTCCTCGACCGCATCGAGAACGCGCTGGGCGAAGCCGTGCTGTCGCGCGACAAGGCGCGCCGCGAAGAGAGCTGGGGCAAGCTGGAGAAGGCGTTCCAGAACAACGAGAAGGTCAACGGCGTCATCTTCAACCAGGTCAAGGGTGGCTTCACCGTCGACCTCGACGGTGCGGTGGCCTTCCTGCCGCGCTCGCAGGTCGACATCCGTCCGATCCGCGACGTCGCGCCGCTGATGAACAACACGCAGCCGTTCCAGATTCTCAAGATGGACCGCCGCCGCGGCAATATCGTCGTGTCGCGCCGTACCGTGCTGGAAGAGACCCGCGCTGAGCAGCGCCAGGAGCTGGTGCAGAACCTCGAAGAGGGTCAGGTGATCGACGGCGTGGTCAAGAACATCACCGATTACGGTGCGTTCGTCGACCTCGGCGGCATCGACGGCCTGCTGCACGTCACCGATATCGCCTGGCGCCGTGTCAATCACCCGACCGAGGTTTTGACCATCGGCCAGACGGTGAAGGTCAAGATCATCAAGATCAACCACGAGACCCACCGCATCTCGCTCGGCATGAAGCAGTTGCTGGACGATCCGTGGCAGGGCATCGAGGCGAAATATCCGCTCAACGCGCGCTTCACCGGCCGCGTCACCAACATCACCGACTACGGCGCGTTCGTCGAGCTGGAGCCGGGCATCGAAGGCCTGATCCACGTCTCGGAGATGTCGTGGACCAAGAAGAACATGCATCCCGGCAAGATCGTCTCGACCTCGCAGGAAGTCGAGGTGCAGGTGCTGGAAGTCGATTCCGTCAAGCGCCGCATCTCGCTCGGTCTCAAGCAGACCATGCGCAACCCCTGGGAGGTTTTCGTCGAGAAGTTCCCGGTCGGTTCGACCGTCGAGGGCGAGGTCAAGAACAAGACCGAGTTCGGTCTGTTCCTCGGCCTCGAGGGCGACGTCGACGGCATGGTGCATCTGTCCGACCTCGACTGGAAGCTTCCGGGCGAGCAGGTCATCGACAACTACAAGAAGGGCGACATGGTCAAGGCCGTGGTGCTCGACGTGGATGTCGAGAAGGAGCGCATCTCGCTGGGCGTCAAGCAGCTCGAAGGCGATCCCTTCGCGGAGCCCGGTGACGTCAAGAAGGGCGCCGTGGTGACCTGCGAGATCACCGACGTGAAGGAAGGCGGCATCGACGTGAAGATCGCCGGCACCGACTTCACCACCTTCATCAAACGCTCGGAGCTGGCGCGTGATCGCAACGACCAGCGGCCCGAACGCTTTGCGGTCGGCGAGAAGGTCGATGCCCGCGTCATCCAGTTCGACAAGAAGGCCCGCAAGGTCCAGGTGTCGATCAAGGCGCTGGAAGTGGCCGAGGAGAAGGAAGCCATCGCGCAGTACGGTTCCTCCGACTCGGGCGCGACGCTCGGCGACATTCTCGGCACCGCGCTCAAGAACCGCGGCACCGACAAGTAAGGCCCTGCGGCCTTGCTCAACGCGAAAATCAGGGCTCCGGCTTCGGCCGGGGCCCTTTTTCTTGCCCGTTACGCGATCTGCCGCGAGGCCTTGCTTTCTTCAAATTGCACCGCAATTGATGTAATCAGATAAGCTGATGGTTACGCTGCGCAGGCAAAAGCGCGCGGGTATTTTCAGGAGAATTTCGATGTCGCTGGATTCGGACGTCATCGTCGATCGCCGCAGGATTCGCCGCAAGCTGACTTTCTGGCGCGTTGTTGCCGCGGTCGTCGCGATCCTGGCCGTGGTTGTGGTCGGCGTGCTCGCGACGCCGGGCGCCCGCGGCAAGCTGACATCCTCGAGCTCGATTGCGCGCGTCAAGATCGAAGGGCTGATCCGAAGCGATGCCGAACGCGTCGAGGCGCTGGAGCGGCTGGAGAAGTCGTCGCAGTCCGCCGCTGTCATCGTGCACATTAATTCACCGGGCGGCACCACCGCCGGTTCCGAGCAGCTCTACGACTCGCTGATGCGGCTGAAGGCGAAGAAGCCACTGGTGGTCGTCGTCGAAGGGCTCGCCGCCTCCGGCGGCTACATCACCGCGATCGCCGCCGACCACATCGTTGCGCAACAGAGTTCGCTGGTCGGCTCGATCGGCGTGCTGTTCCAGTTCCCGAATTTCACGGAACTGTTGAAGACGGTGGGCGTCAAGGTCGAGGAGATCAAGTCTTCGCCGTTGAAGGCTGCGCCCAACGGCTTCGAGCCGACCAGCCCCGAAGCGCGAGCCGCCATCGATGCGCTGGTGAAGGATTCCTATGCCTGGTTTCGCGGCCTGGTGAAGGAACGCCGCGGCATGGACGACTCGCAGATCGAGAAGGTCGCCGACGGCCGCGTTTTCACCGGTCGCCAGGCGGTTGAACTGAAGCTCATCGACGCACTCGGCGACGAGAAGGCAGCCGTGGCGTGGCTCGAGGCGAACAAGAAGATCAAGAAGGGTCTGCCGGTTCGCGATTACAAGCTCTCTCCCCGCTTCGGCGATCTGACCTTCCTGCGCACGGCGGCCTCGATCACCCTCGATGCGATCGGCCTGTCCGGCATCGCGCGACAGGTTGAACAATCCGGCGTCGGTCAGGCGGTCGACAGACTCTCCATGGACGGCATGCTGGCGCTCTGGCAGCCCGCCGCCTCCAACTAAAGAAGCAGGAATCGGCCCTCTGACGCGGTGCACTCGCTCTGCTTGTATCGGAGCGAGGCCGTTCCGGCCGATTTGTCACGCCATTTCCCGAGGCCCAAAATCGATTTAGCGTCTTGACAGTTCAAGGTATTTTCACGGAAATGGCTGCCGTAAACGGTCCCGGGTCCATTCCTCGATGATCAAATCCGAACTCGTTCAGCGCATTGCCGAGCACAACCCGCACCTTTATCAGCGGGATGTCGAGAATATCGTCAACGCGATCCTCGACGAGATCGTGGCTGCCCTGGCGCGGGGCGATCGTGTCGAGCTGCGCGGTTTCGGCGCCTTCTCGGTCAAGCATCGCCCGGCCCGCGCGGGACGCAATCCCCGTACCGGCGCCCATGTCCCCGTCGACCAGAAGAGCGTTCCGTTCTTCAAGACCGGCAAGGAAATGCGGGAACGGCTGAACCGCGAGCCCGTGGCGCCGGAGAGCGGCAGCTAGGCGTTTTCCCAGGCCCCGGCCCGGACGAGCGGCAGTCGCGCCGGTCTCTCAAGCCGCGAGACCCGCGGTAACGATCCAGACGGGAGATGATCATGCGAAAATTCTTCACGGCGCTGGTCGTCATTCCCCTCGGCGTTTTCTTCGTCATCTTCGCGGTCGCAAACCGGCATCTGGTGACGGTCTCCTTCGACCCCTTCAATTCGGTGACGCCGACGGTCGCGATCACGCTGCCGCTGTTTGTCGTGATCATTGCGGTGGCGATGCTCGGCGTTCTCGCCGGCGGCATGGCCACCTGGTTCCGGCAGGGGCGCTTCCGCCGCGCCGTGCGCCAGCATGAGGCCGAAATCCGTCAGGTGCGGACCGAACTGGCCGATCTGCGCGGCCAGGCTGCCCGCGAGCAGCGCTTTGCGGCCCTTCCGCAGGGCGGGATTTACGGGGCCGCCGGGCGAGACAAGCAGGGCGCGACGTTGTAGAAACCGCCCCGCCAGCCGGCCAAGACTCCAGTATTTTCCGGTCCGAAGGAACCATGTCCCTGCTCGTCAAGATTTGCGGCCTGTCCACGCGCGAGACGCTCGACGTCGCGCTGGAGAGCGGCGCGGACATGGTCGGTTTCGTGTTCTTTCCGCCGTCGCCGCGGCACCTGTCGCTCGAAGGGGCGCGCGAGCTTGGCCGCGTGGCGAAGGGCCGGGCCGTCAAGGTGGCGCTGACGGTCGACGCCGACGATGCGACCTTCGAGAATATCGTCGACAGCCTGAAGCCCGACATCCTGCAGATCCACGGCAAGGAGACCACCGCGCGGGTGCGCGATCTCAAGCAGAAATTCGGCCTGCCGGTCATGAAAGCGCTGCCGGTGGAAACCGTGGCCGACCTTGCGGCCCTTCCCGGCTATGCCGCCGTCGCCGACCGTATCCTGTTCGATGCCCGTGCGCCCAACGACGCCACGCGGCCGGGAGGGCTGGGGGCGACATTCGACTGGCATGTGCTGGAAAACCTCGATCTCAAGCTGCCTTTCATGGTCTCGGGCGGCCTGCATGCCGGCAATGTTGCGGAAGCCGTCCGCGTGACGCGGGCCGGCGGCGTTGACGTTTCGTCGGGCGTGGAGCGCTCTCCCGGTATCAAGGATCCCGACATGATCCGCGACTTCAT
>JAHCKB010000230.1 GCA_026125985.1 Bradyrhizobium sp. | reverse complement strand
GGTACTCTGCTCTTCAACGGCCGCTGCTGTAGAGGTCACGTATTCGCTGACGCCCTGAATGGCTTGACGGATCGCATCGAGCGCCGAGACGACGCTCCCCGAGATTCCGTTGAGACTTTCGATCTCCGCGGTGATCTTGTCGGTCGCCTGCTTGGCCTGATTGGCAAGATTCTTGACCTCGGAGGCCACGACGGCGAATCCCTTGCCTGCCTCGCCGGCCCGCGCCGATTCGATGGTAGCGTTGAGGGCAAGCAGGTTGATCTGACCGGTGATGCTGCCGATGATTTCAACAATGCCGCTCATGGCCTGCGCGGCGTCGTTCAGGCGCTTGGCCTCGCTATCGGCCTGCACCACCTTGTCAACCGCCGACATCGCCGTCTCTCGCGATTTCGTCATCGCCTCGGAAATCTCCCGTACCGAGGCATTCAACTCCTCGGACCCAGCGGCGACCGACTCCATCATGCCGCGCACACGCTCGTTACCGATCCGCACCAGAACCTGCCGCGTGACATCGCTGGCATACTTCACCACCTTGAACGGCTTGCCGTTGAGGTCGAGGATCGGATTGTAGGAGGCCTGGATCCAGATTTCCTTACCGCCCTTGCCGACCCGCTTGTACTCGCCTGCCTGAAACTGGCCGCGGCCGAGAGCCGCCCAGAATTCGGCATAGGCCGCACTCTCGCGTTCCGCCGGCTCCACGAACATGCGGTGATGCTGGCCACGAATTTCGCCGGGCGAGTAGCCGAGCGCCGCCAGGAAATTGTCGTTGGCGCGAATGATCGTACCGTCGAGATTGAATTCGATCACCGCCTGCGATTTGCCGATCGCCTCGAGCTGGCCGGAGAGGTCGGCGTTTCTCAGCTTCTGTTCCGTCACATCGGTCGCGAACTTGACGACCCCGAGCGGTTTCCCGGTCTCGTCGAGGATCGGGTTATAGGAAGCCAGGATCCAGATTTCCTTGCCGCCCTTGCCGATCCTCTTGTACTCGCCGTGCTGGTATTCGCCGCGGTTCAATGCGGCCCAGAACTCGCGATAAGTGGCGCTTTCCCGATCCGCCTGTGGCATGAACATGCTGTGATGACGGCCCTGAATTTCGGCAAGCGAATAGCCCATCGCGCCGAGAAAGTTTGTATTGGCCGCAACGATAGTGCCATCGAGCTTGAATTCGATCACGGCCTGTGCCCGGTCGATCGCGGCGATCTTGCCGGCGTCAGCGAGACTGCGCATCTTCTTGGCGGTAACATCGGTCGCGAACTTGATGACCTTCACGGGCTTACCGGTATGGTCGCGCACCGGATTGTAGGAAGCCTCGATCCAGATTTCCTTGCCGCCCTTGCCCAGGCGCTTGTATTCGGCGGACTCGTATTCGCCGCGCCGCAGCCGCTCCCAGAACTCCCTGTATTCAGCACTCTCCCGGTAAGCGGGTTCGACGAACATGCTGTGATGCTTGCCTTCGATCTCCGCGAGCATATAGCCCATGGCGCCGAGGAAATTCTGGTTTGCGGTGATGATCGTTCCATCGAGGTTGAATTCGATCACGGCCTGCGAACGGCTGACGGCATCGAACTTTGCATTCACGTCGGCTGCGCTTGACTTCTTCCACCCCAACATTCTCAATATCCCCCAAGATAAGATGACTCTTCGATTCGCGCTTTTGTTGCCCGCGCGAAATTCACTGCGGCGATACTTGCGTCGTTTGATTAAATTCCGGCTGATCCGCGGAACGCCACAATGTTCCATTCCTGCCGGTGATCTCAGGTAGTGCGAAGTCAACATCGCAGCCTGGCGTGACGGGACAGGACAATCTTGTGCCGATCTCGCAGCCGACGTGAAAAGCTGAAGCAAGCGGGACGAAAATTCTCCTCAACCTCAATCCGCATCTCACCTGCTATTGCTAATGCCGACAACAACAACGCTACTATTGCATCGATATCCGCTCTTTCGTGCAGCGAGCGCGGAAGAATTCCGTGCGGCCCTCCTGACGCAATATGGAGCGTCCGAGGTCGATGTCGAGGAGTCCGGCAATTTCCGCGCATGGGTCAACAACATCGAGATCAGCGACATTGCGCTGAGTTACGCCGCTTGCAATGTTCGATCGACGTTGCATTTCCCGGAAATGGAATACGTCCGCCAACAGATCGGCATGCGTGGCAAGTCCACCACCACTGTTGCAGGCGTCGAGGTCAATGTCGGTCGTGGACAGGCCTGCACGACCTCGCTGGGTCGGCCGATGCGCGTCGATTGCGAGGCGGGCCATGAGCGCCTCACGCTCCGTATCAAGATTGCCGCTCTCGAAAGCAAATTGGCCGCCTTGCTCGGCGCGAAGCCCAAGACCGCGCTCGAATTCGCGCCTTCGCTGGATTTGGCCAAGCCTGCAGCACAACAGATGCACCACCTGCTTCGCTACTTCGTTGGACTGTTCGACACCGAAATCGGCGAGCCCGTACCGCTGGTGCTGCGCGAACTCGAGCAATCGATCATCGTCAGCTTTCTCGTCGCCAACGAGCATCCCTACAGCCTGAAGCTGACCGACCGGCCGCCCGGCGCAGCACCACACCAGGTTCGCCTCGCAGAAGAATTCATCGAAGCCAACTGGCACGAGCCCATCACCATCGAAAGGCTGGTCGAAGCCACCGGCATCAGCGCCCGGGTTCTGTTCCGTTCCTTCCGGAAGCATCGGGGGTGCACCCCGATGGAATTCGCCAAGCAGGTCCGATTGCAGAGGGCTAGGCAGATGCTGTCGACCCCTGCCGCCTCCGTGACCGCCGTCGCCTTCGCCTGCGGATTCTTCAGCCTGGGCCACTTCTCCCGTGCTTACCGGGATGCGTTTGGAGAACTTCCCTCCGAAACCATCCGGCGCTCCGCCTGACGGAGTGGTCGCACCACAAACGGTGCCGTCATATTCATTAATTATTTCAACTACTTATTCGGATGTCAGAATAACCTGTTGACGGACAGCAACACAACTTAATAGAGTCTAAATAGATACTATTCAGTACAACGGTCAGCAGTTAGCGTGCGTCATGGCTACGGAAAAAGCCGAAACCGACCGTATTCCCGTCACGTTGGCGCTCTCGACCATCACCTATCTGGAAAAGCTGGTGAGACAGGGCACCCATGGCACTAGCGTTCCAGGCGTTGCACGGACCCTGATCGAGGAAGGCATCAGGCTCGCCATCAAGGACGGGCTGCTGTCGATCCGCGACAACGGGAAATCGTGACCGTCAGGAAGACGGGAACTGCGGCGGCACACCAAAGAAATTGGGACCGCCAAAATGTTTGCAACTCTACCGACCTGGACTGTCGAACGCGTCGATCTCCTCAAGGCCCATTTTGCCGCCGGCCTCTCCTGCCGGCAGATCGCGGCCGAGATCGGGGTCAGCCGCAATGCCGTCATCGGCAAGCTCTCCCGCCTCGGACTGACGCGCGAGAAATCCGGCGACGAGTTCCGCCCGCGAAAGCCGCGAGAGCGTCGCGGGCGCCCGGTGCCGCGGCTACAATACGAGATGCTGCGGCAGGTCTATGACGAGACCGCCTTCACCGATACCCCCGTCATCAGCGAGCAGCGCTGTTCGCTGTTCGAACTCAGCAAGGAGCGCTGCCGCTGGCCGGTCAATTCAGAGAACGAGGCCTTCGCATTCTGCGGCAACCCCCCGCTTGCCGGCCTGCCCTATTGCACGGGCCATACCCGCCTCGCCTACCGTTCGCTGGCGCGGAGGGCCGGCTAGCATGGTCCGGCCCGGCGGCCATGCGAACGCCGGGCCGGATCATGTATGACGCGCATCAGCCGACCCGCCAGCCGACCTCCTTGACGAAGCTGTCGTAGAATTCCTGGTCATAGGCGCGCTCCGGCGAGCGACGCACCCACTCGTCCAGTTTGTGGGCGTCATCGCCAACCAGAATGCGCCACTTCCCGGCCTTGACGCCGTCGAGAATGATTTTCGCGGCCTCCGCCGCCGAGGTCGGCGCATCCTCACGAAAGCTGCGGGCGCGATCGTCCGCCGCCTTCTGGATGTCGGCGTCGGACATTTTCGAGGTGTCGATGTTCAGACCCTGAAGCCGCTGCCGCGTCGCCATTATGTCGTTCGGCGTCAGCGTCGCGTTGCCGGTCTGGATGATGCGGGAATTGGCCACGATGGAGGTGCCGATATGGCCGGGCATCACCACCGAGCATTTGATGTGCGGTGCGTTGAGGCGCAGGTCATTGATCAGCGCCTCGGTGAACCCCTTCACCGCGAACTTGGCCGCCGAGTAGGCGGTGTGCGACACGCCCATGCCGACGGAAGCCCAGAAACCGTTGACACTGGAAGTGTTGACGATATGGCCCTCGTCAGCATTGAGCAGGAGCGGCAGGAAGGTGCGAACGCCGAGATAGACGCCGCCCCAGCAGATGTTGAAGGTGCGCTCCCATTGCTCGCGCGTGTTGGCGATCATGCTGCCGCCGCCGCCGATACCGGCATTGTTGAACAGAAGATGGATCCTGTCGGTCTTCTGCTGCTCGACCAGCTCGTCGCGGAACCGCTTGAGGTGATCCTCGATCGAGACATCGGCGACGTGGGTGGTGACGCGCAGGCCCTGCGGCAGCTTCTCGCTCTCGCACAACCGCTTGGTCTCTGCCATCGCCTCCGGCGAGACGTCGCACATTGCGACGTTGCAGCCTTCGGCGACGAGCTGGCGCGCCAGCTCGCGTCCCATCCCCGTGCCGCCACCGGTGATGACGGCAGTCTTTCCGGCAAAATCCTTCATGTGACTTGATCGACCTTTCCCTTGAACCTATTCCGCCGCCTCGCGCGCCCCGAGCGCGCCGAGCCCGGCCAGCGCGCTGCGGATCGCGGCCTGCTGCGCGGGCGAGGCCTCCGGCATCGGCGCCCGCGAGAACGTCTTCGGCATGCCCTGCAGGATCTGCGAGTAGCGGGTGCAGGCCGGCAGATTGTCGGCGATGAGGGCATTCCACAAGGTCAGGAGCTTCTTGTGCAGCTCCAGCGCCTGCGCATGGTTGCCAGCCTTCACCGCGTTCCACAACTCGACGGAGGCATGCGGCGCCGCGGTCAGGATCGCAGCGATCGAGCCGTGGGCGCCGAGTGCATAGGAGGGATACATCAGCGCATCGACGGCGCTGTAGATCAGCTTGTCCGGCGCCATCATCATGAGGTCGGCGAACAGCTTGAGGTCGCCGGCGCTCTGCTTGACGCCGACCACCAGCGGCACCTCGGTCATGATCCGCGTCAGCAACGCCGGCGACAGATACGACCACGGCACCACATTGTAGATGATGATGGGCATGCCGGTCTCATCCGCCATGCGGCGGAAATGGTCGACCATCGACTGCTCGTCCGGCTTGAAGAGATAGTGCACCGGCGTCACCTGGAGGGCGGCGACATCCATGTCGCGCACCAGCTTGCCGCGACGGATGGCGTCGCGGGTGGAGTCGACGATAATGCCGGCGATCACGGGCGCCCGGCCGCTGGCAGCCTCGACGGTCGCTGCGATAAGGTCGCGGTATTCCTCATGGTCGAGCGTGTGCCCCTCGCCGGTTGAGCCGCCCGCCGCCATGCCATGGCTGCCGGCGCCGATCAGCCAGTCCACCTGGGGAGCGATCAGCTTGAAATCGATCTCGCCGCTGCTGGTGAACGGCGTCGTCATCGGCGGTATCACGCCAGTCGGACGTGTCTTCATGGCCGGCCCTCGCTTTGTCTCATCCTGTTGGCCCGGTTCGCTGAACGACCGGTTGGACGAAAGACTAGCGAATGTCGGCGGACCGATCCAGCAACCCCGGCCGCATGGCACGATTGCCGCTTGCGACTAAGCCGCCGACGCCGAGCCTGCAGGCGCGGCGGCCTCGATCTTCATCGGTAGTTCCTTGTCGGCATATTCACCGACGGCCAGCCGCCAAGTCGTTTCACCGCCGGCATCGCACCCGGTCCGGACGAAGCCGAGATTCTCGAAATGGTCGCGAACAAGGCCATTGCGGGCGGTCGGGATATAGCGGCCGACGAGCTCACTCGCACCGGACGCACGGGCCTCGCGCACCAGATGCTGCAGGAGCGCCTCCTCGACCCTGCGGCCGAGCACGCGGCAGGACATGATCCAGGTATCAACCTCCCACTGCCGTCCGTTCTTGAGGCATATGACGGCCGAAATCATGCCGTTGTCGCCGAACATGTCGGCAAGCCGCGCCTGCACGGTGACCGCGTCGGGATTGCCTTGCAGGGCCGCGACTTCCGCCTCGCTGTAGCGCCGGGTAGTCAGGTTGAACTGGTTGGACTTGGCAATGAGCTGCGCGATTCGCTTGCGCCCCGGCTGGTCGAACGGCGCAATCGACAGCGTCATGTCGAGCGAACGCAGATAGTCGTCATGATTGCCGATGCGCTCGAGCTGCGCGGCACGCCGCGCATTGGCCTTGTACATGCCGGCGCGCTGCCGGTCTTCCGGTGAAAAGCCAGTCTGCTCGAAATAACCGGCGGCCTGAAACACCGAAATCCATTCGGCGGGATCGTCCGGCAACTCGGGCACGGCCACTTCAGGCAGGGCGTCGCGAACGCGTTTTCGCTCGGCCGGATTGTCGTCGAGAAACACAAAGCTCTCCAGCCCGAGATCGATCATCCCGGCAATCGCCTTGATGTTGGCAGCCTTGTCGTCCCAGTTGACGCGGAAGGCGACGATGTCGTCTTCCTTCAGGATCATTTCGGGGTGGTTGCGGAAGGCGTCGAGCGCGATCGCCTCGTCGTTCTTGGAGGAGACGCAGAGCAGGATGCCGCGTTCCTTGTAGGCAAGCGCCATTCTCTGCAGTGCGGCGTAGCTCTCGCCGAGCGGCGAGCCGGTACCGAGCGCAAGCCCCTCAATGCCGTCATCGCCGACAATGCCGCCCCACATCGTGTTGTCGAGATCGAGCACCAGCACGCGGCGTGAGCGGCCCATCTGGGCGGCGATGATGCGCATCACATGGTCCGCATAAAGCGGCGCCATCGCCACGGCGAACGGATATTTGGCGGCATACCAGTAGCGGCCCGCCGACCACGCGCCCTGCCCAACAAGGCCTGCGATGCCGTCGACATCGAGCAGCAGATGGCCGGCCCGGCGCGCATCCGACGCAAGCCGGCGGTTGAACTCGCCCGTCAGATGGCGTGGGCTGCCGGCAAGGCCGAGATCCATGTTCACCTGCGACGCATCGGGATCGCCGGCGAGCGTCTGCAGGATCACGGGCCTGCCTGTCGCAGCAACGGCGACGTCCGCAATCCGCTGCACGAGTGCGAGCGCCGCATCAACCGTCTGCGCCGCCGCTGCCTCGTCGCCCAGCGGCGCGGTCAACCGGAGCATCCGATTGTCGGAGGCAACCAGCACGAAATCCGGCGGATTGTTTTTCAGCTCGTCGCGATGGCGTTCCAGCCACGGCTCAGGCTCCTCATACTCGGCGATGGTGAGCTGCAACAGGCAGCCGAAACGGATCGCGGTGCCGATCAGCGCATCGGCAAGATGGCTGGCCGTGCTCGCAGACAGGATCAGCAGGTGAACAGGCACCAGCCCCTGCTTGCGCGCCTCGGCGGCAAACGCAGTCGGGGCCGCCTTGAGAATGCTCCGGATCTTGCGGCCGAGCTGGCGCAGCTCCGCCTCTTCCCATCCGGCCTGCGCGAGGGCGCGCATCGCGGCCAGCGCGGCAAGGGAGTCGGATGG
>JAHCKB010000023.1 GCA_026125985.1 Bradyrhizobium sp. | reverse complement strand
CCCGGCACGGAGCTTCGATGAGAGAAATCTCCATCAATACCTACAGCTACATCTGGTCTCAGTCGGCGGCCGACTGCATACGCCGGCTATCGGATTTCGGCTATCGGCATTTCGAACTGATGATTCATCCGCCGCATCTGCCGCTCGACGATTTTCCGCCCGCGGCCCGGCGTGAATTGCGCGCGGCGGTGGAGGCCGCCGGCGCCAGGATCAGCTCGATCAACATGCCGAGCCTCGACCAGAATCTGGCGAGCCCCTTCAAACGAGCGCGGGCGTTCTCGGTCGCCATGTTCATCGATGCCATCGATCTGGCCGCCGACCTCGGCGTTCCCTGGTTCGTCACGGTGCCGGGCCGCATGAGCCCGCTGTTTCCACCCGCGCCCGCCGACCGCAAGGCCTGGATGACGGAAAGCATCGAGGCGGTGCTGCCGCATGCCGAAGCGCGCGGCGTGGGTCTTGCGGTCGAAAACATTCCGTTCGCCGCTTTTCCGGATGCCGCCTCGCTCGGCGACTTCGTCCGCGGTTTCAGGTCATCCTCGCTCGGTGTCTGCTACGATGCCGCGAACGCGCACTTCATCGGGGAGTCGCCGGCCGAAGGCGTCGCGCGCCTGTCGGATCTGCTGCGCGTGGCCCATCTTTCCGACACCACCCGAACAGTCTGGCGCCACGACAGGATCGGCCTGGGCGACGTTCCGGTCGCCGAATTTGCCCGTGCGCTGGATGACGTCGGTTTCGACGGACCATGCACCCTGGAGATCATCGATTCCGATCCGGATGCGGCGATCCTCGCCAGTCATCGCGCCATTGCCGGCCTCGGCTTCCAGCCGGTTCGCCAGGCTGGATAAAGATGGATCGACGGGACGACAGCGAGGCCTGGGATATCGTGGTCGTCGGCGCAGGGGCAGCCGGCCTGACGGCCGCCTGCGCGGCGGCATCGGCGGGTTGCTCCGTTCTGCTGCTTGAACAGGCCAGCGTCGTCGGCGGCACATCAGCCATATCGGGCGGCATGGTCTGGCTCCCCGCCAATCACAAGATGGCGGACGTCCAGCGGCCGGACAGCATCGAGGCGGCGCGGGAATACCTTGCGCAGACCGTGCCGGGACAGGATCGCGAACGGCTTGAGACATTCCTGTCGAACGCCGACGCGGTGCTGCGCGATATCGAGGCGCGCACATCGCTGCGACTGCAGCCCGTCGTCAACTATCCCGACTACTATCCGGATCTGCCGGGGGCTACGGCTGGCGGCCGTGTGCTCGAGCCAGTTCCCTTCGACGCACGCGCGCTCGGCGGGGCCTTTGCGTTGCTGCGCGATCCCTTGCCGGAGTTCATGCTGTTCGGCGGCATGATGATCAGCCGGCAGGACATTCCGCATCTGCGCAAGGCAACGAAATCGCTGCGATCGGCAGCGCGCACGGCGCGCTTGCTGTTCGCCTATGCCATGCAGCGGTTGCGCGCGCGGCGCGGAACCACGCTCTACCTCGGCAATGCGCTGGTTGCGCGTTTGCTGAAATCCGCGCTCGATCTCGGAGTCAGGATTCGGACCGGCGTTGAGGTTTCCGAACTCGCAAAGGACGAGCGGGGCCGGGTCGCGAGCCTGACCGTGTCGGACGCTTCGGGCCGGCACAAGATCGCAGCGCGGCGTGGCATCGTGCTGGCTTCCGGCGGATTGTCGCGCGATCCCGACCTTCGCAACCGGTATACGCCCGACAGCGCCGGCGATCTCACCGCCACCGTGGTTGCCGGCGATGCGCGCTGCGGAGCGCGGCTGGCGAGCAGCGTGGGCGCCGCACTCAGCGCACCGACCGAGCAGGGCGCTTTCTGGGTTCCTGCCTCCACCTTCACCCGGCGCGACGGTTCACGCGGCATCTTTCCCCATACGGTGACGGACCGGGCCAAGCCCGGGCTCGTCGCCGTCGATGCCAACGGAAAGCGGTTCGTCAACGAGGCAGTCTCCTACCATGAATTCGTGCGCGCACAGTTGCGCAACGCCAACAGCGCCATTCCCGCCTGGCTCGTTTGCGACCGGCACTTCCTCTGGAAATACGGGCTCGGCAAGGTGCGTCCGTTCGCCTTGTCGATCGAAGGCGACGTGGCTTCCGGTTATCTCAAGCGTGCCGGCGATCTCGCGCAGCTTGCCGCCGACATCGGCGTGCCGGCGCAGGCGCTGAGCTCCACCATCGAGGAATTCAACCGGTCGGCCGGCAAGGGGGAGGATCCTGCTTTCGGCCGCGGCGGGGACATCTATCAACGGTCGCTCGGCGATGCCGATCGCAAGCCGAACCCTTGTGTTGCACCGATCGAGTCGGCGCCGTTCTATGCGGTGGCGGTTCGGCCGGCCGATCTCGGCATGTCGGCCGGGATCGTGACCGATGCCCGGGCCCGCGTGATGGACGCAGGCGGCTCGCCGATCCCCGGTCTCTACGCCTGCGGCAACGACATGGCTTCCATCATGGCGGGGGCCTATCCCGGCCCCGGCATCACGCTCGGCCCTGCGCTGGTGTTCGGCTGGCTTGCCGGCAGGCACGCAGCGGCCGCCTGATCGGACCTTCGGTGGGGGCCGGCTACGTGGCGTCAAGACCGTCGTGGGTCTGAATATACGACGTGTCGCCAGTGACTCTAAAATTTCGATGTCGTCCGCGTCGGCGTTTCGATGAATTGGGTCATCGCCACTGCCAGCCAGCGCGCAGTCGTGGGATGTTGGATCGTAAATGGGCCCGGATTGATGAGGACCATGTTGTTCAAAGTGCCGAAAAGCATTTGAAATGCAAAGCGTACCCGTTCGTCGGCCCCGTCGGATATGGCCTTGGGCAGTAGGGCGAGAATTCGAGGCAGCGCATAGGAGATTTGCAGCTCGCCGAGTTCGCGCATCGGCGTCCACATCTCTGGTTCACCATTGGCGCGACGAAGCGAAGCACGAACCAGCCCTTCGTAGCGCCGATACCATGCCGTGGCGCCTTTAGCGATCCAGTCAACCAGGTGCACCAGATTGTCACCGGGGGCGACGTGAGTTTCGTAATCGGCGACCATGCCCTGACGGGTCAGAGCCACAACGACGCGCTGCAACGCATTGATGAATGCTTCCTTGTTCTCAAATCGGCTGTAGAAGGCGCCGACCGTCGAGTCGGCCCTCATGCACAAGGCCTCGATTGAAAGACCATCGAAATCGACGTCGCGGAGAAGCGCTAGTCCCTCGTTGAAGAGTCGGACTACAAGTTCGCGGCTGCGGGCTTGCTGCATCGCACGCATGCCTTCTGCCTCGAACCCCTCGAGCGCAGTTTCATGCAGCAAGCCGTGACCCTGTCGAGCACCCATCCGCTTGACCTGAATTAGAATTAGAATTAGCGTTCTGATTAAAAATACAGGGAGAGGATCAGATGCGCAATCGGCATTTCGAAGTTAGTCCGACCTCGGGCGCGCTCGGTGCGTTCATCGAGGGAGTCGACCTTTCGGAGCCGCTTGATGACGACGAAGTCGTCAAGTTGCGCAACGCGCTGAATGCGCATGGGGTGATCTTCTTTCGTGACCAAAAGCTCACGCCAGAGCAGCACATCGCCTTTGCGGAGCGATTTGGACCAATCGATATCAATCGCTTCTTCAAGGCTGCGCCCGGGTACCCGCAGATCGCCGAAGTGCGCAAGGAACCAGAGCAAAAGACCAACATAGGCGGCGGCTGGCATACCGATCACAGCTATGACCAGATTCCTGCTTTGGGGTCCGTCCTGCTTGCACGAGAAACCCCGACACGCGGAGGAGACACGGTTTTTGCCTGTATGAACCGTGCTTATGAGGCTCTGTCAGACGGCCTCAAGAAGACACTGGAAAGTCTCCGGGCAGTGCATTCCAGCCGGCACGTGTTCGGCGCGAATTCGGCATACGTCAAGGGTGCCAGTGATCGCCTGGGTAATTCGGAAGCCGCCACCCAGGATGCCGAACACCCAGTCGTTCTTCGTCACCCGGAGAGCGGCAAGAAGATTCTCTATGTGAACTCAGCCTTCACAACGCATTTTGTCGACTGGACGCCACAAGAAAGTGCGCCGCTGCTCGAATATCTCTACAAGCATGCCGCGCGCGCGGAATTCCAGTGCCGGTTTCAGTGGCAGGAAGGCTCGATCGCCTTCTGGGACAACCGCTCGACCTGGCACTACGCAGTCAACGATTATCACGGTGAGCGCCGACTGATGCATCGGGTAACGATTGCCGGAGGCCCCCTCGAATAATGGCGTGCGCACGTGTGCGCAGCGTCTCGCGCCATGCACAGCGAAAGCACGCATGGGAAACAATCATCAGGGTCAATCCAAATCTGGAGACACCTGGCTAAAGGGAGGAGAAGATGAGAAAGACCTATCTGCATGCCGCAATCGCGGCCTCCATCGGCCTTTTGACATGTTCTGCAAGCGCGCAGGACACGGTGGTCAAAATTCAGGACTACCCCGGAATTGGCAACATGCTGTATCGAATTGCCGCTTCCAAAGGCTACTGCGAGAAGCACGGCATCAAGTGCCAGCTGCAGATGATTCCCTCGGGCCCGCTGGGTGTGCAGGCGCTACTTGCGAAAAGCATCGATGTCGCGTTTGCCCCGCCCGAGGTGGCGATCAACGCGTCCCTTAAGGGTTCGGTAATCAAGGCAATCGCCAGCGGAGCGCAGCTCAACGTCTTTCAGGTCGTCGCCCGCAGCGACTTGAAGATTCCCGACGGTGAGAAGGACTACAAGGCCATGATGGCTGCGCTCAAGGGAAAAAAGATCGGAGTGCCGGCGCGCGGCTCCGGTGCAGAATTGCAGTTTTCGCTCTTGGCCAAAAAGGCGGGACTGAAGCCGGACGACTACACCTATGTCGCGGTAGGAGCACCCAATACCTCGTTTGGGGCGCTCACTTCCAATCAGATTGACGCCAGCATGACTTTTGAGCCATCCGGATCAATCTGCGATGTATTGAAGTCGTGTACGACGGTCTATCGCGGCGCATTTGCACCGGAACCCGCTGAAGTTTCCAAAACGAACGGCGCGTCGTCGGACATGTTCGTGACCGAGGACACGATCGCAAAATCACCGAAGACAGTTGATGCCCTGATCGCCGCCGCGAAAGAGGCCGAAGCCTTCATCCAAAACCCGGCCAATTTTGCCGAGGCGCTGCGCATCGCCAAGAGCTATTTCGAATTCAAGATGCCCAAGGGAGATGAAGTCATGGAGACTTCGCTCAAGGCTGCCATTCCTTCGTATAAGGCGGGTGTATCTCGGGATGCCCTCAAGCAAGTGGCGGCCAACATGCTGGCCATGCAGCAAATCAAGGAGCCCTTTGACGCGAGCAGAATTGTCTATGACAAGGCGCCTTGATGCTCGGCTGCTATAGATGTTGCAGCAGCTCATGAGTGCGAATTCCGCGATCGAACTGCGCGATCTCACCATGCGCTTCGGGAGTCAGACGACTTCCTCGGTGCTCGCGGTCGATCGTGTGTCCTTTTCGCTCGCACCGCGAGAATTCGTATCGCTGATCGGGCCGAGTGGGTGCGGCAAGACAACCATACTCAATCTGCTTACAGGTCTCCTCACCGAACCTCCCGAGGGAGACGTTCGAGTCCTTGGCAAGAAGCCGACCGCGGGCAATCCCGACATCGCGTACATGCTCGCGCGTGACAGCCTCTTGCCCTGGCGAACGACGCTCGAAAATGCCGCTTACGGGATGGAAGTGCGGGGACTGCCCAGGTCTGAGCGGGAGACGCGCGCTCGTGAGCTGCTGAAGCAGGTCGGCCTTGGCGACTTTGCTGACAAATATCCGAAGGCCTTGTCGCACGGTATGCGTCAGCGTTGCGCGCTGGCGCGCACATTCGCGCTTGATAGCCCCGTGTTGCTGATGGATGAGCCGTTTGGCGCGCTCGACGCCCAAACGAAGCTGACGCTGGAAGACGTTTTGATGAAGCTCTGGTCGGAGCATCAGAAGACCGTTGTTTTCGTTACCCACGATCTTGCGGAGGCAATCGCACTATCTGATCGGGTCATCGTGATGAGTGCGCGTCCTGGCCGGATCGTGGCCGACGTGCCGATCGATTTGCCGCGTCCTCGTAGCGTGCGCAAGCTGCAGGCGGACCATCGCTTTCACGATCTTTATGCTCAATTGTGGGGTCTTCTCGAACAGGGAGTCGCCGGCAGTGAATAGGGCATTTCGCTTGTCGCTTGGCCATGCCGTCTTCATCGTGGCGTTCGTCGGTCTGTGGGAATTCATGAGCGCGCGTGGGATTCTCGACCCGACGTTCTTTGGTCGCCCCTCAGGAATCGTTGCTTATCTCTGGCGAGGCTTTGTAGCTGACAAAAATCTCTGGAAGGACCTGTTCTACACCATACTGGCTGCGACCATTGCCTTCTGGGGCGGAAGCGTTGCTGCGGTATTTGTCGGCTTGCTGTTTGCAATGCTGCCTCGTCTGCACAAAGCCTGCGAACCGTATCTCACGCTTCTCAACTCGATGCCTCGTATTGCCCTTGCGCCACTTTTCCTTCTTTGGTTCGGGCTGGGAATAGGTTCGAAGATTGCTGTCGCTGTCAGCCTGACGTTCTTCATTGTGCTGTCTTCAACGGTCGCCGGTATCAAGGGCGTCAACAGCGATCACCTTATTCTCTCGCGCGCGCTTGGCGCCACGCCCAGCCAGATCTTTTTCAAGGTGACTTTGCCTTCTGCGGTGCCGATCATTTTTTCAGGTCTGCGGCTTGGTTTGGTCTATTCGCTGTTGGGCGTCGTCGGCGCGGAGTTGTTGGCGGCGGAGCATGGTCTTGGTCAAGTGCTTGCCTACCTTCAATCAACGTTCGACATGGATGGTGTCATGGCGCTGCTCTTGCTGCTCGTGTTGCTCGGTTTATCAATCACCGTCGTCATGAACTGGATCGAGCATAGGTTGTTGGTTTGGCAGTGACGTGTGAGCTGCGATCGGTCGGGAAAGATGCACGGAAAGATCGTTCTGGATGATCAGGAATCAGGCCGCATTGGATGATTTGCTCGCGCGGACGCGGCGATTCGTCCGCGAAGTGGCTATCCCGAACGAGGATCGCGTGGAGACCGAGGACAAGGTCCCCTCCGAGGCGATAGAGGCCATGCGATCGATCGGCACCTTTGGCTGGTCGATCCCCGAGGAGTACGGAGGCAGCGGGCTGACTCAGGAAGAGCTGGCTCTTGCTTTCATCGAACTGACGCAGTGCTCGGTAGCTTATCGCGTAATCGGGGCGCAAAACGCGGGTATCGGGTCGGAGTGCATCATTCGCGACGGTACAGAAGAACAGAAACGCGTATTTCTGCCGCGGCTGGCAACGGGCGAAATACTGGGATGCCTGGCGCTGACCGAACCAACTGCCGGGTCGGATGCGACGGCGCTGAAGACCACGGCGGTCCAGGACAGGAGCGGCGATTGGGTTATCAACGGCCACAAGAAGTTCATTACACTCGCGCCTGTCGCCGATCTTTTTGCTGTCTTTGCCCGTACCGATGGCCGCGAGCGCGGCGGTGATGGCATTACCGCCTTCCTGATCGAGCGTGGGACGCCGGGGCTGGAGCCTGGACCGCAGACACCGAAGATGGGACAGGAAGGGGCGCCGATCGGCGAGGTCTTCCTGCGGAATTGCCGTTTGCCGGCCGACCGGATCATCGGACTTGAGCCCGGCAAAGGCTTCCGTACGGTGATGAAGGCGCTCAACAAGCAGCGCATCAATCTGGCCGCTCTGTGTACCGGTCCGGCAATCCGGCTTCTCGATGAGGGAGTTCGCTACGCCCGGGAGCGAGAACAGGGCGGCCAGCAAATAGGCGCCTATCAACTTGTTCAGGCGATGCTCGCGGAGTGCAAGGTCGAGATCGAAGCCACCCGGGCATTGATTTTGCAGACGGCCCGAAAGCGCGACCGAGGCGAAGACGTGACGATGGACGTATCGCTTTGCAAGTACCTTGCGACCGAGATGTGCTGCCGGGTAGCGGATCGAATTGTGCAGGTGTTCGGCGGTGAAGGTTACGTCAAGGGGCGCGGCATCGAACGGTTCTATCGCGACGTGCGAGCTCCGCGCATCTACGAAGGCACCAGCCAAATCCACTTGCTGAACATCGGTAGGCGTTTGCTGGCGTCGGCGGATTGACTACGCCACGGGTCCTGACGTCTACACGCGGTTCTAGATGTAACTTGGCTTGGGAATAGTATTCTGATGGTTCGATTTGAAAGTTGGTGGTCCCCAGGCGCTCCATCTTTGCGAGGTCTTCGATGAAGAAGCTAATTCGCGTTCTCGCCTTCCCGATGCTCTGTCTGGCGATGCTCATGCCGCAGCCAGCCGGCGCTCAGGCCGACTACCCCAATCGCGCGATCCGTATCGTGCTGCCTTATCCCGCCGGCGGCATCGTCGATATCCTCACGCGCATTGTTGCCGAGAAGCTCAGCAAGAACTGGGGACAGCCGATCGTGATCGAGCCCAAGCCCGGCGCCAACGGCAATATCGCCTGGGATCAGGTCTCCCGGGCAGAGCCCGACGGATATACTTGGACGTTCCTCAGCCCCGCCACGTCGGCCAATCCGCGCATGCAGCCGAGCGTCCGCTGGAGCGAGAAGAGCTTCATTCCGGTCGGCGGCGCGGTATGGGCGCCGTCGGTGGTCGTGGTCAGGCCGGACTTGCCGGTCTCGACCATGAAGGAACTCGTCGACTACGTGCGCAAAAACCCGGGCAAGCTGAACTGGGTCAATCCGGGCACCGGGACGTCACAACACCTCAACACCGCCATCATGCTTCATGCGACGAAGCTCGAGATGACCGGCGTTCCCTATCGCGGACAGCCGCCTGGCATTATCGATCTGGTGTCCGGCCGGGTCGACATGATGGTGGCGTCGATCGGACTGGTGGCCGAGCATATCCGGACCGGCGCGCTCAAGCCGCTTGCGGTGCTCGGCACGACGCGGTCGCGGTCCTTGCCGGATACGCCGACCATGGCTGAGGCCGGCTATCCCGAGGTCAATGTCGTGGCCTGGTACGGCTACTCGGTGCCGCGCGGTACGCCGCAGCCGGTCGTGGAGAAGATTGTCGAGGGCTTCAACGCCGCGCTGAAGGACCCGGGTGTGCGCGAGGCGCTGGAGAAGCAGTCGCTTCAGGTGATGGATCCGGTGTCGGCCTCGGGATTGGAGGCGATGCTGGCGGCGGATGCCGAGAAATACGGAGCGATCATCAAGGCCGCGGACATCAGGCTCGATAAATGAGACCCGATCCGCCTCAGCGCCGCGGCTTTGGCAGCCGTGACAGCTTGGCGAGGTCCGAAGCAGGGGCGGCCGGGCGCGGTTTCGGCGCATCCTGATCCGGTTCGCTGAGAATGAGCGTGCCCTCGAGCGGAATTCCCGGCAGTTCGTCGGCCGTGGCAACGTATTTCGCAATCTTGCCGGAGCAGGTGCCTTCGAGCCGCAGGGTGAGGTCGTCGACCCCGAACACGGTGGCATGACCCTCGGAGTGCCTTTTGGTCTTCAGCACAGCGGTGATCCGGTCCCTGTGGATCTCGTAGGTTCCGGTGTAGCTCACGATGCTGTCGCCGCCGGTGATCTTTCCGTCGGCCAGATGCGCGACGCCGGTGCCCTGGTTCGACGGAGTCTTAAACCAGGCTGCATACGTGCCGTTCTTGAGCATGGGAGTCCGCTTGTATTCGACTGCCATACAGCTTGCGCGAGCATGCCCTAAGATGGAGTTAATTCTTCTCTAAGCATTCCAACCTGGGTTATGCGGGATGACGAAAAACCGGCGGGCATCCTGGCGCGGGAACCGCCTTATCCCGGCATCAGCCGCAAATGCGACTGCTTGCCCCGACGCGCGGCGTCGGACTCGGGCGGCGCGGCGAGCAGGACCTTGGCGAATTCCTCCGCCAGTTCGATATGCCGCACGATGTCCGGATTGATCGACCTCGCATGCGTGATCGGCAGCATGTGCCCGGCCGTCGTCAGGTGCCTGGTCCCCGCGCCGGGGATCAATGCGGCCAGTCTCGCCACGATGCGCTGGGTCATGTAGGGCGACAGCCCGCCGGAGACGAGCAGCGTCGGCACGCGCAAGGCTGCCGCGGCAGAGGCGACATTCAATTCGCCGAGAATGGCAGTGAAATCGAACGGCACCTTCTCGATCGTCTCGATCATGCGCAACCGCGCTTCGCCGGACAGCGTCTCCCGCGGGCCGGAGCCGTTCCAGAATTCCAGGAAGCGGTCGAGCGCCTCCATATACATGCCGTTCCAGAGATCGACATGGATTCGCGTGCCCATGTCGGCAAATACGTCGTGCAGCCGCCGGTCCGCAGAATTGTCGCGCAGCAGCGTCGGCAACACCGGCTCGATCAGAGTCAGGCTGCGGATGCGGTTCGCGTAAGCTTCGCTGGTCGCCATCTTGAAGGCGACTGCGCCGCCATAGGAATGGCCGACGAGATGCACCGGCCCTGCCGCATGATCGATCTGCTCGCCGAGCTCGGCGACTTCATCGGCAAGCGTGGTCGGCAGCATCGGCCGCACGATATTCCTGCCGTAGCCGGAGAGGTCGGGCGCGATCACGTCAACGTCGTCGCCGAGCGCTTCCGCAAGCCGCGTCCATTGCCGTCCCGAACCAAGCGAGCAGTGCAGGGCGATGACGGTGGGCTTTGTCTCGTTCTGGATGGGGGCTGAGGTCGCCATGGTGCTGCATTCCCGCTTTTGCCGCGGCCACGACATGCGGCCGCTGTGACACGGAGGATGAAGCGGCACCGGCGGCAAAGACTCTCAGCCGCGCTTGATTTGTCCTTGGGATAGGCCTGATTTTTCCTTCGGGCGGCCGCCGATGGATGCGGGCGGATGGGACAAAATCGCTATTCCAGCCAGATACTTGCAGCTGGGTCGGTGTGTTCGGTGGTTCCGTGGTATACCAGTAATTGTCAGCTCTCGCGACATGCGCTAGACACGCCCACTCCCGAAGGACTGCCGGGTGAATGAGGGGCGTTTCCCGTGCCCAGCGCGGCCTTTGCGAGCATTGCCACCTTTTGTCGGAAACACACCACCTGCTGCTGAAAGAAAGAGTCATGGCGCGCAACATTCTGATCCTCGGAGCCTCCTACGGCTCCCTGCTGGGGACCAAGCTCCTGATGGCCGGTCACAACGTGACCCTGGTGTGCCGCGCGAAAACGGCCGAGCTGATCAATCGTGAAGGCACGGAAGTGCGCATCAAGCTGCGCGACGAGGCGGTGCATCGGGCGATCTTCTCGCGCGACCTGCCCGGCAAGCTCGATGCCACCACGCCGCAGGCGGTCGACGTCTCCCGCTACGATCTCGTCGCGCTCGCGATGCAGGAGCCGCAATATGCCAACCACACCGTCCGCGTGCTGATGGTGAAGATTGCCGCTGCCGGCCTGCCTTGCCTTTCCATCATGAACATGCCGCCGCTGCCTTATCTGAAGCGCATCCCGGCGCTCGCCGGCATGGATCTCGAGGAGGCCTACACCAACGCCGCGGTGTGGGAGCGTTTCAAGCCGGGATTGGTGACGCTGTGCTCGCCCGACCCGCAGGCCTTCCGTCCACCGGAAGAGGCCGCGAACGTGTTGCATGTGGGGCTGCCGACCAACTTCAAGGCCGCGATCTTCGAAGATGAGAAGCACAACAAGCTCCTGCGCGAACTGGAAGCCGGCATCGATGCCGTGACCCTCGACGGCCACGACGTTCCGGTGAAGCTGAAGGTGTACGACTCGCTGTTCGTTCCGCTCGCCAAATGGTCGATGCTGCTCACCGGCAATTACCGCTGCATCACCCCGCATGAGCCGCAGTCGATCCGCGACGCCGTGCACAGCGAGCTCAAGCGCTCACAGGCCATCTACGAGCATGTCGACGCCATTGCCCGCAAGCTCGGCGCCGATCCGGCCGACCAGGTGCCGTTCGCCAAATACGCCAAGGCGGCGGAAAGCCTGTTGAAGCCGTCATCGGCCGCCCGTGCGGTTGCGGCCGGCGCGCCCTTCATCGAGCGCGTCGATCTCCTGGTGCGCCTGATCTCGCATCAGTTGGGGATGCCGAATGCCGAGATCGACCGCACTGTCGAGATCGTCGACCAGAAGCTGAACGAGCGGATCGTGGCCGGCGGCTCCAGCGCGGCGTGACGAATCTACGGCCGCCGGGGAGCGGCGCGCCCAGCCTTCCATGCATTGTTCACGGGTGCGTGCGCGCGCCGTGAACGGCGCGGTTCAATCGAGCAAGCGCACGCAGGTGTGGGATGCCTCACATTCTCACGTCGATCTCAAGCGTATCTGGAGGAAAAATACTGCCCATCTGAAAGTCCTGGAGGCCGCGTGCATGCAAGGTGCAGGCGGGGAAGGGGAGCTTTACCCTCTTCAACAGGATGAGAACCACGATGAGCATGCCGACCAGTACTTTCTATTTTTCCGCCGCGCCCTCTTCGTTTCGAGGATCGCTGAAGGCTTTCGGGCGCAGTGTCTCCCGCGCCGTCAACAACGTGATCGCCGCTATCATCGCGCAGCGCGAGCGGCAGGCCCAATTGACGGTCCTGCGCCGGCTCTCCGACCGCGATTTGCGCGACATCGGGCTTTCTCGCAGCGATATCGACGCGAGCCTCGCTGCGGCCGCAAAGGACCGCACGCGTTCGCAGCGCCTGCTCGAGATGCGGAGGTGACGCATGCGGGACGATGCCTGTCTCGCCGAGTCTTTTCCCTCCCTGCGACGGTCGGCGTCCTTCAACGTCGGCCGTCGGCAGCGGACGTAACGCCGTCGCCGCGCGGGCCTGCAAGGCCGATTTCCTGAATTGAACCGAACGGTGGTGGCTTGCTATGATCGGGGCATGACCGACATTCTCCCCGACACCATCCGCCGCCTTTACACCGATCCAGGCGAATATATCGACAGCGACCATCCGTCCGTCGTGAAGTTCGCAAGGGACAATGTGCCCGCAGGCGCGAGCGATCGCGAGAAGGCGAGCCTGCTCTACAAGGCAGTGCGCGACGGCATCCGTTACAATCCTTATGTCGACATGCGCACGCCCGAGACCTTCCGTGCCTCCAGCGTGCTCGCCGCCGGTGTCGGCTATTGCGTCGGCAAGGCTGCGCTGTATGCCGCTGCCTGCCGCGTCCATGGCATTCCGGCCCGCGTCGGCTTTGCCGACGTCAAGAACCATCTCACCACCGACAAGCTGCGCGCCAGCATGGGGACGGACATCTTCACCTGGCACGGCTTTACTGAGGTCCATGTCGACGGCGCCTGGCGCAAGGCGACGCCCACCTTTAATGCCACGCTGTGCGAAAAGGTCGGCGTCAAGCCGCTCGATTTCGACGGCCACAGCGATGCGCTGCTGCATCCCTTCGACGGGGCGGGCCGCGCCTATATGCAATATGTCAATGATCGCGGCACCTACCACGACGTTCCCGCCAAATTCCTGATGCGGGAAATGGCGCGCGACTACGCCAACATGCACGGCGAGGATCTGTCCGGCCGTGACATGGAAAAGGAAGCCGCGCAAGGCTGAAGTCGGTTGCCGCGCGTGGCGTTGCAGCGGCTTCTGACCCGGTTACAATCGGGCCTCGATCTTCGCCGCCGTCCGCCGCGCCGGTCGCCATCGTCTCGGTCCGCTCGCCAGCCAGCAAGGAAGAGTACCGAGCCTCAACGGGAGGAAGGCCGTGACTCAGCATCCGGCGCTGCCATACTTGCGCAATTCCGAGAAGGGAAAGGTCGTGACGGCCGCCGAGGCCGTCCTTCTGATCCGCGACGGCGACACGGTCGCCACCGGCGGTTTCGTCGGCATCGGATTTGCGGAGGAGATCGCGGTTGCGCTCGAGGAACTCTATCTCGCCAATGAGGGCGATGCGCCCTATGCGCCGGGCAAGCCGCGCAACCTGACGCTCGTCTATGCAGCGGGGCAGGGCGACGGCAAGGATCGCGGCCTCAATCATTTCGCGCATGAGGGCCTGGTCAAGCGCGTGATCGGTGGGCATTGGGGCCTCGTGCCGAAGCTGCAGCAGCTTGCGATCGCGGGCCAGATCGAGGCCTACAACCTGCCGCAGGGCGTGATCACCCACCTGTATCGCGACATCGCCGCCAAGCGTCCTGGCCATGTCTCGCGCGTCGGTCTCGGCACCTTCGTCGATCCCCGACAGGGCGGCGGCAAGCTCAACACGCGCACCACCGAGGACCTGGTCGAACTGATCAGCCTCGGCGGCCAGGAGTGCCTGCACTACAAGACGTTCCCGATCAATGTCGGGATCATCCGCGCCACCACGGGCGATCCCGACGGCAACCTCACCATGGAGAAAGAAGCGCTGACGCTGGAGGCGCTCGCCATCGCCATGGCCGCGCATAATTCCGGCGGCATCGTCATAGCGCAGGTGGAGCGCGTCGCCGACAGCCGCAGCCTCAATCCGCGCCAGGTGAAGATCCCCGGCATCCTCGTCGATTGCGTCGTGGTCGCGAAACCCGAGCACCACTGGCAGACCTTCGGCACGCAATACAATGCCGCCTACTCCGGCGAGATCAGGGTGCGCGCAGGTTCCCTGCCGTCGATGCCGATGAGCGAGCGCAAGATCATCGCGCGCCGCGCTGCCTTCGAGCTCAAGGCCAACAGCGTCGTCAATCTCGGCATCGGCATGCCCGAGGGCATCTCGGCGGTCGCCAACGAGGAGCGGATCATCGACCTGATCACGCTGACGGCAGAGCCCGGCGTGATCGGCGGCATTCCGGCCAGCGGCATCGATTTCGGCGCGGCCGTCAACACCCAGGCTATCATCGACCAGCCCTACCAATTCGATTTCTACGATGGTGGCGGCCTCGACGTGGCCTTCCTCGGCCTCGCGCAGGTCGATCGCTCCGGCAATCTGAATGTCAGCAAGTTCGGCCCGAAACTTGCCGGCGCCGGCGGTTTCATCAACATCAGCCAGAATGCCAAGAAAGTCGTCTTCGTCGGCACCTTCGGCGCCGGACGGCTACGCATCGCGACTGCCGACGGCAAGCTGACGATCCTGGAAGAGGCGACGGCGCGCAAATTCGTCGAAGCCGTCGAGCATGTCACCTTCAGCGGAAAATTTGCCGCCGCGCGCGGGCAGGAGGTGCTCTACGTCACCGAGCGCTGTGTCTTCGCGCTGCGGCCCGACGGGCTTGAACTGACCGAGGTCGCGCCTGGAATCGACGTCGAGCGCGACATCCTCGCGCTCATGGATTTCCGGCCGATCATCCGGCGCGATCCGCCGCTGATGGACTCCCGCATCTTCCGCGACGCCCCGATGGAGCTGCGCGAGGATCTGCTCTCGATCCCGTTGGAGCAGCGCTTCACCTACGACGCCGAGCAGAACCTGTTCTTCGTCAATCTCGAGCACTTCGCGTTGCGCAGTCGCGCCGATATCGAGAAGATCGCGCAGACCGTTGCGGAACGCCTCGGCGGCCTGGACAAGCGCGTCTACGCGATCGTCAATTACGATCATTTCTCGATCCTGCCTGAGCTGCTTGACGATTACTCCGCCATGGTGCGGCAGTTGACCGATCGCTTCTATTCCGGCGTGTCCCGCTACACGACGTCGGGCTTCCTGCGGATCAAGCTCGGAGAGGCGCTGCAGCGGCGCGGCCTCGCCCCGCACATCTTCGAGAACGCCGAGGAAGCTCGATCGGACTGGCGCGAGGAAAGCACGCATGCTGCCGGTGCGTAGGTGGCGCCGCCAGGACAGATGGGCCGGTTCACGAAGAGGCTGCGGAGACTCTGAAGGGCAAATTTTTCGAAAAATCCGCATTGCCTGCTTGACAATTATGTAAATCAGAATTATACGAACTTTATCCCGCGCCTCGAAAAGGGGACGAAACGCGATCGTCACGTGACGTCGGTGCGGGTTGCGATGGACGCTTGCTGCGTCAGGTGATCCTCACCCGACGAAACGCAGGAAGCGTACGGCGAAATCGCGTGGTCCTGGCGCCGCGACCCTGGCGTCTATCCCGCCGCCCCGTGGTGGCGTGGCAACGGGGGCAAGAAAGGCCGTTCCCCGAGGAGAGCGCGTATAAGCCGTAAAGCCATTGCGCGGGGAAGGCCGGGATGTCCTGGCTGTACCTGTCAAATCCGTGTGCATCATTTGTAGCACTCTTCGCACACGGCAATGCGGGTGCCGCCGGCGCCCGGCCTTCCCTGCGCCCTTCTCGAGAGAAGGGAACAACGAATTGTCAAACTCCGGGCGAAATCGCGCCGCGGCAACGTGAACCCGCGCCTCGTCCATGTTCGTCTTGTCCGCGTCCCCGGATGACCCAAAGGAAATTCGATGGCGTCACCTGACGTCCTGCAACGCCGCGGCAATCCGGGCGAGTTTCTGGTCTATGGCCGCGATCTGGTTCCTGACCGCGTCGATTTGTGGGCCAATCGAGGGATCGAGCGCGCCGACCGCCGTGCCGCAGGCCGAACATTGCACCAATGTCAGCTTGCGGCTGTCGCCGATGGGCGTGAACAAGGCGAGTTCAAAGCTGTGTCCGTCGCACTTGCTGCAGGTCGAAATGGCCATTTGCTTCTCCTTGCCCCATAGCCTGAACCTATATTTTGCGTTCGGGGCCGTCACCGTCTTGCGGTTCATCTGCTTCTGACAAAAATTTGCGCGACGTCTACACATGGGCGGGACGAGTCCTGCCTGAACAGGAAATCCCGCATGAACCGACGCTTCCTCGCCGGCCTCGTCGCCCTGCTCGCCTTAGCCACGCCCGCACTTGCCCAGGAAAAGTCGATCGTCGTGGCATCGACCACGTCGACCCAGGACTCCGGGCTGTTCGGTCATATCCTCCCCCTGTTCAAGGCCAAGACCGGCATCGATGTGAAGGTGATCTCGCAGGGCACCGGCCAGGCGCTCGATACCGGCCGGCGCGGCGACGCCGACATCGTGTTCGTGCATGCACGGCCGCAGGAGGAGAAGTTCGTTGCCGACGGATTCGGCGTGAAGCGCTTCGCCGTGATGTACAACGACTTCATCCTGATCGGACCGAACAGCGATCCGGCCGGCGTGAAGGGCGGCAAGGACATCGCATCGGCCTTGACTGCGATCAGGGACAAGGCGGCGCCCTTCGTGTCGCGTGGCGACAGGTCGGGGACCCACTCCGCGGAGCTGCGCTTGTGGAAAGCCGCAGGCATCGACATCGCCGGCGCGGGCAAGGGGCCGTGGTACCGCGAGATCGGGCAGGGCATGGGTGCGGCGCTCAACACGGCATCGGCGATGAACGGCTATGTGTTGGCCGACCGTGGCACCTGGCTGTCGTTCAAGAACCGCGGCGATCTGGGCATCGTGGTCGAGGGCGACAAGCGGCTGTTCAACCAGTACGGCGTCATCCTGGTCAATCCGGACAAGCACGCGCACGTCAAGAAGGAAATGGGGCAGGCTTTCATCGACTGGCTGATCTCGCCGGCAGGCCAGAAGGCGATCGCCGACTACAAGATCGGTGGCCAGCAGCTTTTCTTCCCGAACGCCGACGTGCCGGGTGCGTGACGCCCGGTCGCCATCCGCCCCGCGGAATATGCAAGCCGGAATGCCGGATCGCTTGCTTGGCGGACGCCGGGCAGGGGTCTAGATTGCCTGCCAAGTGCGTCATGAAAAGGCCGAAAGCGGCCTCGCGCGATGGGAGGAAAAAATGAAACACGCTTACGTGCCGCGGACGACCAATTACAGCCTCAACCCCGGCGACGACCTCAACGATCTGCGCATGTCGGACCAGGTCCGTCCGCTTTACGAGCATGTGAAGAAATTCATCCGCGAGACCGTCGAGCCGATGTCGGTGGAGTTCTACCGGGCGGGCGAGAAGAAGACCGATCGCTGGAGTTTCACCGACGAGCAGCTCGCGATCCTGCAGAAGGCAAAGGACAAGGCCAAGGAAGAAGGCCTCTGGAACTTCTTCCTTCCCGACGCCGAAACCGGCGAGGGCCTGAACAATCTCGACTACGCCTACATTGCCGCTGAACTCGGCAAGAGCCCGCTGGCCTCGGAGACCATGAACTGCTCGGCGCCGGATACCGGCAACATGGAAGTGCTGGAGCGCGTCGGCACCAAGGAGCAGAAGGAGAAGTGGCTGAAGCCGCTGCTCAACGGCGAAATCCGCTCGGCCTATGCCATGACGGAGCCGAACGTCGCCTCATCCGACGCCAAGAACATCTCCACCACCGCCAAGCTCGTCGGCAATGAGTGGGTGATCAACGGCGAGAAGTACTACATCTCCGGTCTCGGCGATCCCCGCTGCAAGATCATGATCGTGATGGTGAAGACCAATCCCGACGCAGCGCCGAGCAAGCAGCAGTCGCAGATCCTGGTGCCGAAGGATACGCCCGGCGTCGAGATCCTGGGGCCCATGCATGTGTTCGGTCAGGACCATGCGCCGCGCGGCCACATGCACCTGCGCTTCAACAATGTGCGGGTGCCGAAGGAGAACATGCTGCTCGGCGAGGGCCGCGGTTTCGAAATCTCGCAGGTCCGGCTCGGACCCGGCCGCATCCATCACTGCATGCGCACCATCGGCAAGGCCGAGAAGGCGCTGGACATGATGGTGCAGCGGGGCCTGACGCGGGAGGCATTCGGCAAGAAGATCGCCCATCTCGGCGGCAACCTGCAGATCATCGCCCAGGCGCGTTGCGAGATCGAGGCGATGCGGCTGATGGTGCTGAAGGCCGCCAAGGCGATGGACGTGCTCGGCAACAAGGAAGCGCGCGTCTGGGTCAGCATGGTCAAGGCCATGATTCCCGAGCGCGCCTGCAAGGTGATCGACCAGGCGATCCAGATGCACGGCGCCACCGGCATCTCGCAATGGACGCCGCTTGCCGAAATGTACCAGGACGTGCGCCACCTGCGCTTCGCCGACGGTCCGGACGAGGTGCACTGGATGGTGGTCGGCCGGCATGAACTGAGCATGCCGTAAGACAAGGAGCTATTGTGAGTTACGCTCTTACCTCGTCATGCCCGGGCTTGTCCCGGGCATCCACGTCTTCCCGGTTCGCGGCAGCATAAGGCGTGGATGGCCGGGACAAGCCCGGTCATGACGGAGAGGAAACGATCAGACGTGCACCGCAGTGCGGACGCGGCCGACATTGCCGAACACGCGCAAATAGCGCTCGACCTCCGACGGAATGCCGGTGGCCTTTTCCGGATTGTCGGACAGCTTCACGGCCGGCCGTCCGTCCACCGACGTGACCTTGCAGACGAGCGAGATCGGATCGAGATTCGAGGTGCCGTCGGGCGCGCAGCCGACGAAATCGTTGGTGAGGTTGGTGCCCCAGCCGAAGCTGACACGGACGCGGCCGTTGAAGTGATGATAGGTCTCTTCGATGGAATCGACGTCCATGCCGTCGGAGAACACCAGCAGCTTTTCCCGGGGATCGCGGCCCTTCTGTTTCCACCACTTGATGATCTCTTCGCCGGCCGAGATCGGCGGCGCGGAGTCCGGCCGGAAGCCGGTCCAGTCGGCGACCCATTCCGGCGCGTCGCGCAGGAACGGCTTGGTGCCGAAGGCGTCGGGCAGGGCGATCAGCAGATTGCCGCCATAGGTGTGCCGCCACTGGTCGAGGATGCGATAGGGCGCCCAGCGCAGCTCCGTGTCGTCATTGGCGAGTGCGGCGGCGACCATCGGCAGCTCGTGCGCATTGGTGCCGATCGCTTCGAGATCGTTGTCCATGGCGAGCAGCACGTTCGAGGTGCCGGTGAAGGAGGCGCCGAGCCCTTCCTTGACCGCCTCGACACACCAGCGCTGCCAGAGAAATCCGTGGCGACGGCGCGTGCCGAAGTCGGACAGGCGCAGGCCGTCGAGCTTGCGCAGCCGTTCGACCTTGGCCCACAGCTTGGCCTTGGCGCGGGCGTAGAGCACGTCGAGCTCGAAGCGCCCCTTGCCTTTCATCATCTGGCGCGAGCGCAGCTCGTTGAGGATCGCGAGCGCCGGGATCTCCCACATCGTGGTGTGGGTCCAGTGGCCGTGGAAATGCAGCTCGTATTGCCCGTCGACCTTGCGCAGCTCGTATTCGGGCAGTCGGAAATTGGCGAGCCAGTTGATGAAATCCGGCGAGAACATCTGGGTCTTGCCGTAGAACGTGTTACCGGCGAGCCAGATCAGTTCCTTCTTGGCGAAACGGATGGTGCGGGCGTGGTCGAGCTGGGCGCGCAACTCGCCCTCATCGATGATTTCGGCGAGCCGCACCTGCCTGGTGCGGTTGATGACCGAAAACGTCACCTGCTGGTCCGGGTAGAACTCCCGGATCATCTGCAGCATCAATAACTTGTAGAAATCGGTATCCAGCAGGCTGCGCACGATCGGATCGAGGCGCCAGCCGTGGTTGTAGGTACGCGTTGCGATGTCGGTAACGGCGGTCATGGCCGCAACATTACCGCGCCTGATGGGGCCCAGCCAGTACCCGCCGGGGCAGAACTGGGCTGCTTTTTAGGGAATGGCGGCCGATCTGAGCCTCGTAATGGCGGCATCCACGCCGGTCCAGGCCGGCTTGCCGGGCGCAAATTGCCGCCGGAGGTAGCCAACCAGCTCGGCGAGCTGCCGGTCGGACAGGGCCCCCCGGAAGGCCGGCATATAGCCGAGCTCGGGGGATACGGGGGCGGCGATGCCGTGCAGGATGATCTGGATCAGATTGTCGGGAACGTCGCTATGGACGTTGCTGTTCAGCGACAGCGAGGGCCGGCTGCCGAACAGCGCGGGGCCGCCGACCTCGTGGCAGACGGCGCAGGCGCCCTGATAGATGCGCCCGCCGGGCGAGGCGGCGCTGATGGAAAGCGTCGCGCTCTCCAGCTTCGAGGCAAGGGCCTCCTGCGCAGTCCGGTCATGGGCGCCATCGTTGAATGATGCGAGATAGACCGCCATGGCGCGGATGTCCTGATCGGGCAGCGCCTTCAACTCCTTCACCACGGGCGCCATTGGTCCGGCCGCCACGCCGTGGAAGCGCGACTCGCCGGTGCGGAGGTAGGCGAAAAGTTCGTCCTCGTTCCATGGGATCGGCGCGCGCGACAGCGAGGTCAGCGCGGGTGCTTCCCAGCCCTCGGCAACTCCACCGGCGAGATAGCGGCTTGCGATCTCCGCGCCGAGTTCGTTGCGTGGCGAATGGCAGGCGCCGCAATGGCCGAGGCCTTCGACGAGATAGGCGCCGCGATTCCATGCCTCCGACTTGGACGGATCGGGCTGGAATGTCTTCGATGTGTGGAACAGCGCATTCCAGCCGGCGAGCAGCGGGCGCTGGCTGAACGGGAAAGCGAGCTTGTTGGCCGGCGTCGCGCTGCGCACCGGATCCTGCGCCATCAAGTATGCATAGAGCGCCTGCAGGTCTGCGTCTGTCGCCTTGGCGTAGTGCGTGTAGGGAAAGGCCGGATAAAGATGCTTGCCGTCGCGATGGATGCCCTCGCGCATCGCACGCTCGAAAGCCGGATAGGACCAGTTGCCGATTCCGGTCTCGACGTCGGGCGTGATGTTGGTTGTGTAGATGACGCCGAATGGCGTTTCCAGCGCGCGTCCGCCGGCATTGACGACACCGCCGGCAGTGGTGTGGCAGACCATGCAGTCGCCGAGCGCCGCGAGTTGCTGGCCGCGGGCGACGGTCGCGGCGGAAAACACCGAAGGATCGGGCCGGGCGATCGGCGCAATCGTCCGCCATGGCATTGCCGCGGTGCCGACGGCGATCGCGGTTGCACAAACTGCCGCAAGTCCGGCGAATAAGCCGGGCCGTACGGCGAACGGATTCTTCCATGTCTTCGCAGGAGCCACGGACTGCGGCGAAGGCAACACGGTCGGGGTGTCTGGCGCTTCGCCGCGCAGCCCGCGCAGGATGCGCTCCGGTGTGAAGGGCGGATCGCGAAAGCGCACTCCGGTTGCATCGAAGATCGCATTTGCAATTGCCGCGGCGCTCGGTACCGAGGCGGATTCGCCGACGCCGAGCGGCGGCTGGTCCTGTCGCGGCAGCATCAGCACGTCGATCTTTGGCACCTCCGGAAACCTGATGATGGGATAGGCGCCCCATTCCCGCGCCGCCACGGTGGTCCGCTCGAACGGGACCTCTTCCATCAGCGCGCGGCTGGTGGACTGGATCACGTTGCCCTCGATCTGGTGGCGCACGCCTTCCGGATTGATCATCAGGCCGGAGTCCTGGCCGGCCACCACGCGCGTCACGCTGACGTCGCCGGTGGCCTTGTTGACGGCGACATCCGCGATCCAGGCCGACCACGCCGCACCATAGCCGGGAAACTTGCTGTGCACGTAGAGCGCATAAGCAAAGCCGCGGCCGTGCACGACGTCTCCGTCCTTCTCCTCGCGCATCGGACGCGGCTTCCAGCCCGCGCGCTCCGCAACCGCGTTGACGAGATCAATGGCGCGCGGATCCTTCAGGTAGCGCAGCCGGTATTCGATGGGATCGACGCCGGCTTCGGTCGCGAGTTCGTCGACATAGCTCTCGT
>JAHCKB010000229.1 GCA_026125985.1 Bradyrhizobium sp. | reverse complement strand
CGCCCGTACCTTGCCGCGGAACACGTAGTAGGCCCAGGCGGTATAGGCAAGGACCAGCGGGACGAGCACGGCGACGCCGAACAGCATGAAAATCTGGCTGTTCTCCGGCGCGGCCGCCTGCCAGATCGTAATGCTCTGCGGCACGATGTAGGGGTACATGCTGATGCCGAGCCCGGCATAGGACAGCGCGAACAGCGCAAGCGTCAGGAAGAACGGCTGGTAGTCGTATTTCCGCGTGAGCGCGCGCAGCAGCAGCACGGTGACGGCGGCGACCGCAATCGGCACCGGCGCGGTGAGCATGATGTTGGGCCAGGCGAACCAGCGGTGAGTGTATTGCACGTGCAGGAAGGGTGTGGCGATGCTCACTGCGCCGATCGCGCCCAGCATGGCAAACAGCAGCGCCCAGGACAGGCTGTAGGCGCGCTCGCGCAACTCGCCCTCGGTCTTCATCACCAGCCAGGTGGAACCGAGTAGCGCGTAGCCGATCATGAGTGACACGCCGGTCAGAATGCTGAACGGCGTCAGCCAGTCCCACCAGCCGCCGGCATATTGCCGCCCCTCGACATGGACGCCCTGCAGGATGGCGCCGAGCGCTATGCCTTGCGCCAGCGTGGCCAGCAGCGATCCTCCGGCAAATGCGATGTCCCACCTGTTGCGCTCCCTGGTGGTGCGCCAGCGGAATTCGAAGGCGATGCCGCGGAAAACGAGCCCGAGCAGCATCGCGATCATGGGCGTGTAGAGCGCCGGCATCAGCACGGCATAGGCCAGCGGAAACGCCGCCATCAGGCCGCCGCCACCGAGCACCAGCCACGTCTCGTTGCCGTCCCAGACCGGTGCGACGCTGTTCATGATGACGTCGCGGTCCTCCTTCCGGGGGAACAGCGGAAAGAGAATGCCGAGCCCGAGATCGAAGCCGTCCATCACGACGTAGACGAACACGGCGAAGGCGATGATGAAGGCCCAGACGAACGCAAGGTCGGCGGCAATGCTCATCGGCTTGCTCCCGAGACGGCGGCCGCAGCCGGCGTGATGCCGGCTGCGCGGGCAGGCGCGTCGCCGTGCGGACCTTCCTCGCCCTGTTGCGGCGGCGAAGCCATCAGTCGCAGGATGTAAATCACACCAGCCGTGAATACGACAAAATAGACGATGATGAAGGCGATCAGGGATGATGCGACCGCCGGCGTCGCAAGCGGCGAGGCCGCATCGGCGGTGCGGAGCAACCCATACACCGTGAAGGGCTGCCGTCCGGTCTCGGTCGTAACCCAACCCGCGAGAACCGCAATGAAGCCTGAAGGCGCCATTGCCACCGCGCCAATATGCAGCAGGCGCGAGTCATAGAGTCTGCCACGGATGCGCAACAGCAGACTGAACAGGCCGAGTCCCATCATCAGCAGGCCCATCCCGACCATGATGCGAAACGACCAGAAGGGGACGAAGACCGGCGGCCAGTCCTCGCGCGGCACGGTGTCGAGCCCGGCGAGCGGCGCGTCCAGTGAATGCTTCAGGATCAGGGACCCCAGCTTGGGAACTTCGACTGCATACTTCACCTTTGCCGCGGCCTGGTCTGGCCAGCCGAACAGGATCAGCGGCGCGCCATGCTTGTGGCTTTCGAAATGACCCTCCATCGCCATGATCTTCACAGGCTGATGCTCCAGCGTGTTGAGGCCGTGCTGATCGCCGGCGACGATCTGGATCGGCGCAACGATCGTTGCCATCCACATCGCCATCGAGAACATCACGCGCGCGCCGGCCTGATGCGGGTCGCGCAGCAGGTGGAATGCGCCTACCGCTCCGACCACGAAGGCGGTGGTGAGATAGGCCGCCAACACCATATGTACGAGGCGATAAGGGAAAGAGGGGTTGAAGATCACCTTCAGCCAGTCGTCGGCCACATACTGTCCCACCGCATTGATGGTGTGGCCCGCCGGCGTCTGCATCCATGAATTGGCCGAGAGAATCCAGAACGCCGAGGTCAGGGTGCCGATCGCAACCATCAGCGTCGCCAGGAAATGCAGGCGGGGGCCGACCCGATCGAGGCCGAACAGCATGACGCCGAGAAAGCCGGCCTCCAGGAAGAAGGCGGTCAGCACCTCATAGGCCATCAGGGGCCCGAGCACCGGTCCGGTCTTGTCGGCAAAGACCGACCAGTTGGTGCCGAACTGGTACGACATCACGATACCGGACACCACGCCCATACCGAAGGCGACCGCGAAGATCTTCAGCCAGTAATGGAAGAGGTTGATGAATACCTCGCGTCCGGTCCAGAGCCAGAGCGCCTCCAGCACCGCGAGATAGCTGGCAAGTCCGATAGAGAAGGAAGGGAACACGATGTGGAACGACATCGTGAAGGCGAATTGCGCCCGCGCGAGCACCACAGCATCCAGGCCTTCGAACATCGCCAATCATCCATCGTTGCTTCAGATGCAAGCCTACCACGCCGGCTGCGACGACAGTACCTCGCCTTTTTGCAGTGGACGTCCTCTATCCGGCAGGTTCCCCTTCATCCGCAAACATGTTCAACCGCCGAATGATTTCGGCGCGCACGGCAAGTGCTCCGTTTTCGTCATACCTCGTCGGGCTGCGAAAGGTCTGGCCTGTCCGCAAGCGAACACGGATGTTGAAGGTCCGGCTCTTGGTGCTGGGCCGATCTATCTCGATCTCTGCAACTTCGTCCGCCTTGATCGTGTCGGCAGATGGCTGGCCGTTCAGGGCGATCCGCTCGATACGGATTTCGCCATGCCGGATGATCCAGAACGCGCCGGAGAGCCGGTGGGCGTAGCGGTAGAGGGCAGTGGCAATGATCAGGCTGAGCGGCAAGAGCAGACCGAGTGCGAGCTCCCACTCGCCGATCCAGAATGCGACGAAGAACGGCACGGCGCACAGGCCCGCCAGAACAGGCGCGACCGTTCGTATCACGCGGCCAACCTCTGCGCTGGCCGGCGAGCCGAGGGTGATCTCCGCATTGTCGGCATCGAGCGGGTTATCGACGGGGGCAGCATCGGGATGGCCGAGCAGTCGCGCAATCCTCGCGCTGGTCTCGTTGACACGCGTGATGTCCGGCAGCGGTGGCGAGATCAGGACGTCTCCTGACACGAGCGTGCAGGCAAGGCTGAAGCCTGCCGGATAGCTGAACCTGTTCTTGCGGATGCGTACGTCTACGATGTCGCGACGGTCGATCAGTCGCTTTCGCACCTGCCCGAACGGACGCTGCTCGCCGATCAGGATGCCGTCCTGTGTGACGATCCAGGCGATGTTGCGTTCGAGTACAGCTACACCGATCAGGAACAATCCGAGCGGTACGGCCCAGAACGCGGCGGGCAATGGCGGGCCGCCCGATGCCCAGTTGACCAGGCCCGGGATGACGATCAACAGGACAAGCGCGCCGGAGCCCGCCCAGATCAGTCTTTCGCTGAGCGAGGACCCCTTGCGCAACCGAACTTCATCCGGTTTTGCCGCACTGTCCATGGTGAGCGGCTAACATCACGACGAGAGCTGCCGCGTCAAGCCGCGAGAGTGCAGCTATCGATGCGAAGAGGTCCCGGCCGCCATCAGCCGTTCGCGCCGAGCAGCCCTGCGACGGTGCGTTCGATTTCCCGGTACTGGCCTTCGCCGGCATGCTGGAACACGATCCGGCCGTTCTGGTCGACGATATATTGCGCGGGCCAGTACCGATTGCGGTACGCGTTCCAGGTCTTCGAATCATTGTCCTGCGCCACCGGATAGGTGATGCCATGCCTCTTCAGCGCCGCCTGTACGTTGCCGGCCGATCGTTCGAACGGAAACTCCGGGGTGTGGACGCCGACTACGACGAAGCCGCGGGCCTTGTATTTGTCATAGAGGGCCGTGACATGCGGCAGCGCATTGACGCAGTTGACGCAGCCGTAGGTCCAGAAATTGACCAGCACGACCTTGCCACGCAGGCTCGCGATATCGAGCGGTGGCGAATTGAACCAGTTAGAGATCCCGACGAAATTGGGAGCCGTATATTGTGCAGCGGCAATCTCGAACGGCGTGCTGCGCAGCGCCTCGGCGCTGATGGCAGGAACTGTGCTGGAGGCGAGGGAGGACGCGATCAGCGCGGCGGCGCCGGCAAGGTGACGCAGGGGCATGGAAGTCTCCGTGGTTACAGGCCGATCTGGCCGTTGGGATAGAACCGGGTCAGCCACGCCACGATCAGCGTGTCATACTGGAAGTAGGAAAGCGCGGCGAAGCCGATCACGACCACGCCGAAACCCTGCTGCAGCCGCGGTGCGATGCGGGCCACGCTCCGCACGCGCGTGGTGACGGCCTGCCCGCCATAAGCGACGGCGAGCATCGGAATTGCGGCGCCAATGGCGTAGGCCACCAGCAGCGCGCTCGCCCATGCGGTGTCTTTCGACGTGGCGATGACGGTGAGGATCGAGCCCAGAACCGGCCCGGCGCAGGGCGTCCAGAGCAGGCCTAGCGTGGTGCCGAGCACGAAGCCGCCGAACACGCCCTGGTTTGCGGTCACGCCGGTACCGACAAGTCCGCCAAGGCGGCCGGTCAGCCGCTCGAAAGGTGCCGGCCACAGCATCAGGGCGCCGAAGCCGGCGAGCAGGATCGCGGCTGCGCTGCGCAGCACGTTGGGATCGAAGTCGAAGATGCGGGTGATCGCGCTCAGCGCCAGCGCGACGACGGAGAACGAAAGCACAAAGCCCGCCGCAATCATCACCGGCCGCGCCCTGCCGCTGCGGCCGACCGATGCCCCGAGGAGAACAGGCAGCATCGGCAGCGTGCAGGGCGCTGCGACGGTGATGACGCCCGCGAGCAGGGCGAGAGCGAGATCGAGCATTTGCGATGGTCCAGCGAGACCGTTCGCGGTGCGTTACGTGCCGTCAGGTGCGGTCGTTACCCGGTGCGGCGTCACGTGTCTGTGACGCTACTTGTTGCCGCACGGCGTGGGTGGGAATGGCCCAAACGTGGAGCGACCCGGCTGGGGGGCATCCCGGCCGGGTCGTTGGAGGCAACTTGAGAGGTAGAAATTTCGTTCAGCGTGGGGAAGCGCTGCCCCAGGAGATCACGCAGACCTCCGAGGGAGACTTGGCGCTGCAATCTACGACCTGTTCGCGGACGATCATCGTGCCGTTATCGCGGTGGGCGCGGGGGGCGGCACTCTGAGCCGAGAGCGTAGCCAGGGTCGAGATCGCACCGAGCGGGATCATGAAAGCGCGGAAGGACGGCTTCAGCATTTCAGTCTCCCTTTCAGTGGTTGGCGCTTCGTCAGTGGCTACCTGTGTAAGGGATGAGTTTTTCCGGGTGATGTCGCCAATTGTTTCAATTGTTTCGTCGGCGTTAACCGGCAAACGCGAAAGAGGCCCGGCGAAACCGGGCCTCTCTCTATATAAGAGATTGAAATTACTTGATTTTATGCGGCGAGGGTCTCGACGCCGGCGCCCTTAAGCAAGTCCGCAAGCTGCTTGCGGGCATAGAACATCCGGGTCTTCACCGTGCTCTGGGGGATGCCGATGATCTCGCCGGCCTCCTCCACGCTCTTCTCGTGATAGTAGACGAGGTTGATGATCTCGCGGTGTGCCGGCGACAGTTTTGCCACGCAGGCGCGCAGGATGGCGTTGGTCGAGGCGCGGTCGAGCGAGGCCTCCGGCGTGTCGGAACTGTCGGCGATCTCCAGCACGTCCTCCTGCTCGATGTCCTCGTAGCGACGCTGGCGCAGCGAGGTCAGCGCCTTGAAGCGGGCGATCGACAGCAGCCAGGTCGAAACCTGCGAACGGCCCTGGAACTGGCGGGCGGTCCGCCAGACGTCCAGAAACACCTGGCTGACGAGGTCTTCCGCCACCGTGGCGTCGCGCACGATGCGCAGCACGAAGCGATAGACCCGCACATTGTGCCGCGAATAGAGCACGTGCATGGAGTGACGGTCGCCCTTGGAGATCTGTGCCAGCAGCGTCTCATCCGATATCGCGCGCGCAGCGGCGATGCTCTTCGTGGCTGCGGCGTTGATGGCGATGACGTTCGGCATGACAGGCTCCCAGTTCGCGCCGTTGGGCGGCGTTTCGTTGGGGCAGTGATAGTTAAGGCACGTTTCGGGACGTCTGCGCGAAAACCGGAAAATGGTTTCACGGGCCGAAGAATTGTTTCGTCGCACGCTTGGCGACGAAACATTCGAGGCAGAAATGTGAAAGATTTCAAAGCGCGGAAAATTGTAAATACCGCAGGTAGAGGGATTTGAACCTCTTTCACGCCATGCGTGTCCAACTAGGCCGGGATTTCCGGAGAATCAGGCCTTGTCGCCGGTCGGCGAGAACAGGTAGCCGCCGCCCCTGATGGTGCGGATCACGGCGGGCTTGGCCGGATCGATCTCGATCTTGCGGCGGATGCGCATGATGCGCAGGTCCACGGCGCGATCGAAGGCTTCGGCATCGCGCGCATTGGCAAGCTCCAGAAGCCGTTCGCGCGACAGCACCCGCTTCGGATTGGCCGCGAACACCTTCAACAGCCCGAATTCCGAAGCCGTCAGCGGGTGTTCGTTACCCTCGTCGTCGCGTAGCGCCTGCGCTTCCAGATCGAGCCATTTGGTGCCGAAGCGCACGAGCTGCTCCTTGGTGGCCCTCGCATCGCCTCCCTCGGCCGCAGCCGGCGCCTTGGCCGTGCTCCGGCGCAGCACCGAGCGGATGCGCGCCATCAGTTCGCGCAGTTCGCAGGGCTTGGCGACATAGTCGTCGGCGCCGAGTTCCAGACCGACCACGCGGTCGATCGGACTCGCGGTCGCCGTCAGCATGATGACCGGCACGTTGGTGCGGCTCTTGAGGTCACGGATGATGGAGAGCCCGTCTTCCTCGGGCATGTTGAGGTCGAGCACCACCAGGTCGGGCACGCCGCTTTCGATCGCGCCGCGCAGGCTCTTGCCTCCGTCGCACAGCGTCACATTGAAGCCATGCATCTTGAGGTAATCGCCGACCATCTCGCGGGCCGGCGCCTCGTCGTCGTCGATGATGATATGCGGGTTCTGGGTCATGAGGCTTCTGTCGCGGGCAGTGTAACGGTAAAGGTCGAGCCCTGTCCGGGCCCGGCGCTCTGCGCAGTCACATGGCCGCCATGCATGTCGACGATGCGCTTGACGATGGAGAGTCCGAGCCCCGTGGAGCTTTCGCCGGCGGTGGGTTTCGCAGACAGCCGCTGGAACCGGCCGAACAGGCGTCCGAGATCTTCCGGCGACAGGCCTGCTCCCTGGTCGGTCACGCGGATCACGGTGTCGGGACCCTCATGGCTGACCATCACCGTGATCTTGCCGCCGATCGGCGAATATTTGATGGCATTGCTGACGAGATTGTCGATCACCTCGCGGATGCGATCGGCGTCGCACATGGTGACGAAATTCGGCGGCGCGGAGATGCTGACGGTCTGCTGCTTGTTGACCGCCGAAGGCATGTTGGTCTCGGTGACCTCGGTCACGAGAGCAGCGACGTCGACGGGCTCGCGGCGGATGGTGATGTCGAAGGCGTCGGCCATCGCGTCCGAGATCAGGTGATCGACCATCGTGGTCAGCCGCTTGGTGGCATCGCGGATGTGATCGACCTGCGCGGTGATGTTCTCCCTGGGCGAGCCGGCGCCGATCAGCTCGGTGAGCATCTCGGTGCGGCCGAGGATCACGCCGAGTGGATTCTTGAGGTCGTGCGCGACGGTGCCGAGGACCTCGTTCTTGAAGCTGTTGGCGCGCTGCAGCCGCATCCATTGCGAGGACAGCCGGCCGTTGGCCTGCATC
>JAHCKB010000228.1 GCA_026125985.1 Bradyrhizobium sp. | reverse complement strand
CGCCGTTCGCCGTCAACCAGATCGTGCACAAGTCCAACAACCGCCTCGATCAGGACATGGCGGTGTGCGAGAAACACAAGGTGCCGATGCTGATCACTTCCCTCGGCGCCCGTGAAGAGCTGAACCAGGCCGCCCATAATTGGGGCGCCATCGTTTTCCACGACGTCATCAACCAGAGATTCGCGCACAAGGCGGTCGAAAAGGGCGCCGACGGGCTGGTCCTGGTGGCTGCCGGTGCGGGCGGTCACGCCGGCACCATTTCACCGCTCGCTTTCGTGGCGGAAACCCGCGCCTGGTTCGATGGACCGATTGCGCTGTCCGGCGCAATCGCCAACGGCCGCGCCATTCGCGCCGCCCGCATCCTTGGCGCCGACTTCGCCTATATCGGAAGCGCGTTCATCGCCACCAGGGAAGCCAATGCGGTCGAAGGCTACAAGGAAATGATCACAACGTCCTCGGCGGAGGACATCGTCTATTCCAACCTGTTCACCGGCGTCCACGGCAACTATCTGCGCCCGTCGATCGTGAAGGCCGGCCTCGACCCGGAAAATCTGCCGACCTCCGATCCCTCCAAGATGAGCTTCGGCACCGACGCATCCGGCGAGCGTGCCAAGCCCAAGGCATGGAAGGACATCTGGGGCAGCGGCCAGGGCATCGGCGGCATTGGCAAGGTCGTGCCGGTGGCCGAGCTGGTCGCGCGCTTCAGGAAGGAATATGAGGAAGCCATCGATCCAGCGCTGCCATGACGCGGCGCCGGCCAGGCGGAGGCGGGGCCGGCTTGCCGTACGCAAGAAAATGCCCGGGCGTGCCCGGGCATTTGCGTTTGCGGAGCGGTGCGAGACGATCTATTCCAGCTCGATCGCCTGATATTTGCCCTGTTCGTCGATCGCCGTGCCCCAGATCTTGTGCGAAGCCTGGTGCTCGGCGCGACCGAAGCCGAGCTTGGTGCCGAGTCCCAGATCGAGTTCGCGCATCGCCTCGAGCGTGTCGACGAGCTTCTCGGTGTCGAACTGCCGCCCGACCTTGTTGAGCGCCTGGATCAGCACGCTGGCTGCGACGTATCCCTCGAGCGAGACGTAGTCCGGAGCTTCGCCCGGGAAGTACTTGGCGAGCGCGTTCTTGTACTCCAGCACGACGCTGGAGTAGCCGGAGACCGCCGGCACCACCTGGGTCACGATGACGCCGGCGGCGTATTTCGGCCCCAGCAGCATCAGTTCGTCGGCAAGCGCTGTGGAGCCGACAAACGACACGTTGGTGTAGACCAAGCCGGGAACGAGGTCTTTCGTCTTCTCGATGAACTTGGCGCAGGCGCGATAGGCGCCCACCATCACGACTGCCTTGATCGGCGTCTTCTGCGCCTTCAGCTGGTTCACCGCCTCGTCGACGTCGACGGTGTTGCGCTTGTAGCCGAGCCGCAGGATTGTCGCGTCGTTGCCGCCCATCGCGCGGAACGCCTTGGCGACTCCCTGGAATCCGGCATCGCCATAGGAGTCCTGCTGCGCGAACACCGCGATGTTCCTCAGCGGGATCTTGCGTATCTTGACCAGATAGCGGACGACCGCGTCGGTTTCTTCCGCATAGCTGGCGCGATAGTTGAACACGTAGCGATCCGGCGGATCGTTGCGCAGCAGGCCAGCGCCGGTAAACGCGCCGAAGAACAGCATCCTGCGCTCCAGCGAATAGGGGATTGCAACGACCGCGGTCGGCGTTCCGACATTGCCGACGATTCCGAACACCTGATCCTTCTCGTAGAGCTGTTTCATCGCCACCGTGGTACGCGACGGCTCATAACCGTCGTCGGCAGCGTAGAGCTTCAGCATCCGGCCGTGGATGCCGCCTGCCTCGTTGACCCTTTCGAAAGCGGTCTCGATTCCCAGCTTCATCTGGCGGCCGAGCTCTCGTGCGGAGCCGGAGAAGGGCGCCGCCATGCCGAAGCGGATCTCCTTGTCGGTGATGCCGCGAACCACGGGCCCGGGCGGCGTGACCACCTGCGTAGGCGAGGCGGCGGCGACTACCGTGCTCGGTGCTGCCGCCGGGGCGGCAGCCGCAGGCGCTTGAGCCGGAGCCGCGTGCGCCGGCGCGGCATTGGCGGGCGCCGGCCCGATCACCGCCGAGAGGCTGGGACCTGCCACGGAGCGTTCGAGATCCGCAAGCTGGCGATCGGCAGTCCTGCAATCGGTCTTTCCGACGGCCACCGCCGTGCGTCCCTCGGTGACGCCGCGATCCAGCGCGTGCGTCAGCTCGGTGCGTTCGGCTTCACTGGTGGAGGCCTCCCGGATGACGGAGGTGAACTTGTCGACGACCGTCTGCACGCGCTGGCGTGCCACGTCCTTGCACGTAAGCGCCGAGCCGACGACCGCGCCGACCCGGGTTGCGAGATCGCGCAGTACGTCGAACTTGTCCCCGGGGGCTGCGCCGGCGGGGCCGGCGAGCAGCACGCCGATCAGGAGCGCGGCGTGGAACGGGGGGCTGCTCTTCCAATGCGTAATCGGCCGAAATCGGCGTTGAGGCGTCATCATATTTTTCCCCTTTCGGGTCGTGCGTGGTTCAAGGTTCTTGCTGGATGTTTCCGTCACTTCTTTTCCGGGGCTTCCGTCGGCTTCTGCTGCCATTGCATGAACTGCCTGAGCAGAACCTCCGACTCCGCGTGGCTCACCTGCGAGCTGCCTTCGGAAGACACCATGATCGATTGCAATTCCGGCGACGGCTTTGTGTCGCTGGTCTGCGTGGAGGGTCCGGATCGCGACATTGCGGCCTTTATCGAATTGATCACCTCGGCGGCCGTCGGCTCGGTGCTCGGCTGTTGCCGGAGCGAGGGGATTACGATGACGAAGAGCAGGGCGACGAAGGCGGCTGCGCCTACCGCAGCGGCGAAACGGCCGACCACACCGAGCAGTCCGCCGCGCCCCAGCTCCGGCGGCTCTTCCACGGCTTCCGGGTCGAGCGGGTGCCGCAGGGACTCGCGTACCGCGTTCTCGAGCTGCCCGTCGAGCGAAGCATCCTGGATCGACGTTGCGGGCGCTCGGAACGACCGTGTCGTATCGCCCAGACGCGGCAGTCGCGCCGCGTCCGGGTCGCGGGGTGCGCGCGGTGCGTAATAGGCGGGGTCGTTGGGGCTCAAGGGAGCTTTCTGGTCAACTGTTTCACTCATACGCTACTCCTCTGACGCGTGACTCTTACTCTTTCATCGAACGGGTAGATAAAATTCTCGGCTGCGACGGCCTGCGCGCGCGCGACCTGCCGACGTCCTGATCGATCGGAAAACCCGGAGCGAAGAAGTTGAATCAAAACATCGCCGCGATCGTACCGACGTCGGGCGGAATTGGTCCGAAGGTCCGGGAGAAATCCCGTGACCGCTGCACTCCCACAGCTCCCCATTGCCCATCCCCTGGCAAACCGCGCGATCTTGCGCGGAGGGTTCGCCCGCCCTCAGGCTGGCGTCACTGGACTTTGATGGAACAGGGAATGGACATTAATGCGCCGAGATCGCGGCAAATTCGCGTTGAGTTGTGGCCCGCCTGCAACTTTCGGCCATCCGGCTGACACACCGCCCCGCCTTGCGGTGACGGTCGAAGCAAGGCGATTCCGCGCAAACACCGTCTTTTTGCGAAAAAACAAAGGCCTCCGAGATGCCCAATTGCCGCCACAGCCGATTAAGGTTTCATTAACCACGTCGCTCGATTGGTAACCTTTCAATAAGAAAGGTCGTGTCGAGCCATGGATGCCGAGCCCACCCGCCAACTGGTTCGCTTGCGAGGCCGCTCCTACCTCGCCTTCGTTTTCTCTCCGGTCGTGCCGATCATGGAATGGCTGGAGGACATAGATGCGACGCTGGACCGCTCGCCTGGCTTCTTTGTCGGCAAGCCCGTGGTGCTCGATCTCTCCAGCCTCGATTTGTCCGGCTCGGCGATCACCCATCTCGTCATGAGCCTGGAAAAGCGCAACATCCGCGTGCTCGGCATCGAGGGCTGCGACGCCGCACGCTTGACCGCGAACATGCCGCCGCTGCTCACCGGCGGGCGGCACGCGCCGGTCCAGCAGGTCGAGCCGGAAAAGCCCGAGGTCAAGCCGCCGCCGAACTCGCTCCTGCTCGACAGTCCGGTGCGATCCGGCCAGTCGATCATCTTTCCCGACGGCGATGTGACGGTGGTGGGCTCGGTGAGCTCCGGCGCGGAGATCGTTGCGGGCGGCTCCATCCATGTCTACGGCACGCTGCGCGGCCGCGCGATGGCTGGCGTCAACGGCAATTCATCGGCGCGGATCTATTGCCACAAGATGGAAGCCGAACTGCTCGCGATCGATGGCTATTACCAGACCGCTGAAGAAATTCCCGATGCGTTGCGTGAGCGGCCGGTGCAGGCCCTGCTCGACGGCAACGTCATGCGGATCACCCCGCTTAGTTAAGTAGCTTCATTTGAACAGTAGGAGGGTTTCGAGATGGCCAAGGTTCTGGTTGTTACGTCAGGCAAAGGAGGGGTGGGCAAGACCACCACGACAGCTGCGATCGGCGCCGCACTGGCGCAGAACGGCAAGAAGGTCGTCGTCGTCGATTTCGACGTCGGCTTGCGCAATCTCGATCTCGTCATGGGCGCCGAGCGCCGCGTCGTGTTCGACCTCATCAACGTCGTGCAGGGCGTCTCGAAACTCCCGCAGGCGCTGATCCGCGACAAGCGGCTGGAGAATCTCTGGCTGCTTCCGGCCTCGCAGACCCGCGACAAGGATGCATTGACCGAGGAGGGCGTCGGCCGCGTCATCGCCGAACTGCGCGAGACCTTCGACTGGATCATCTGCGACAGCCCCGCAGGCATCGAGCGAGGCGCCACGCTTGCCATGCGCTTCGCAGATGAGGCGATCATCGTCACCAATCCGGAAGTTTCCTCCGTGCGCGATTCCGACCGCATCATCGGCATGCTGGATTCCAAGACGGTCAAGGCGGAGAAGGGCGAGCGGGTCGAGAAGCACGTCCTGATCACCCGCTACGATCCCGCCCGGGCCGCGCGGGGCGAGATGCTGTCGATTGAGGATGTGCTGGATATCCTGGCGACCCCCTTGCTCGGCATCGTCCCGGAAAGCCAGGACGTGCTGCGCGCCTCCAATGTCGGTTCGCCCGTCACGCTCAACAGTCCCGCCAGTGCGCCGTCGCGCGCCTATATCGACGCCACGCGCCGCCTGCTCGGCGAGACCCTGGACATGACCGTGCCGGCCGAACGCGTTGGTCTGATGAACCGCCTGCTCGGACGGAGGGCCGCATGAGCGTGAAATTCCTGCGGCTGTTCGGCAGTCGCCCCGATTCTGCGGTCGTCGCGCGCGAACGGTTGCAGATCCTGCTGGCGCATGAGCGCGGAACGCTCGGGCAGCAACCCGATTTGCTGTCGAAACTTCGCGAGGAGATCCTCGCTGTGGTATCGCGCCATGTTGCGCTCGACCCCGACAAGGTTATTGTCCGGATGGACCGGGGAAAGAACGTCTCGACTCTCGAAGTCGATATCGAGCTCCCCAACGGACTCGAACCGGCGCTCGCGGCCGCGGGCTGAGCCGGACCTGCCTCGCCGCGAAGATGTAGTCCTATTTGATGGAAGCCATTTTTCGCGTCGACGGCGCCGATGTCGTCACCAGCCCCCATGCCGCCGGCCCCTGGGACCCGAACATGCAGCACGGCGGCGCCCCGGCCTCGCTGGTAGTATGGGCCGCCGAACGGATCGCAACGCCTGCACCAATGCAGGTTGCGCGCGTCACCATCGACCTGATGCGCCCGGTGCCAGTGGCCGGGCTCACGCTCGAAACCGAGGTGCTGCGCGAGGGCCGCAAGATCCAGCTCTGTGCCGTCAGGCTGAGATCCAACGGCATGCTCACCGTCGCTGCGACGGTATTGAAGGTCAGGCGCCAGCCGCAGCCGCTGCCGGATGACGTCGTCGAGCCGCCGCTCGATGTCGCCGCGCCGGAGCAGTCGCGCATCGAGCCGCAGAACAGCCCGTTCGGGCTTGGCGTGACCATTCGCGCCGCGCGCGGCCGTTTCGGCGGCGTGGGGCCGGGCGCGATCTGGTACCGCGCCGACCGGCCGATCGTCGAGGGATCGCCGATCTCGCAGGCGATGCGGGTCGCGGTCGCCTCCGACTTCTGCAACGCGTGCAGCGCGCTGGACTTCCGGCAGTGGACGTTTCTGAACGCCGACCTCACCGTCAGCATGGCGCGCGAGCCCGTCGGCGAATGGATTCTGCTCGATGCCGTTTCCTGGATCGGTCCGGACGGCGCCGGGCTCGCCCAGGCGCGGCTTGCCGATGTGAAAGGCTATTTCGGCCGTTGCGCGCAAAGCCTCGTCATCGAGAAGCGGTGAAGAGCCTCGACTTCGTCGTCACGCCTGACACCGTTCACAACACTGTTATTGCAGGCGGTCGAGCACTTCGCCTCCACTGTGCGTCACGCGCCTGTTGTTGTAGTTTCGAAAGAGCAATGGCTGGGCCGCCAGGAGGCATCCGCATGACCACCGTCCTACTCAACCGCCGCCGCCTGCTCGCAGCCGGTGGTTCCGTTCTGGTCACCGGAGTTTCGGGGCTGCTGTTGCCCGCGCATGCCGAAGGCCTCGCGCCGACCGTTTCGATGGCGGGTGGAGCGAACAACTACCGCAAGGGCGCTGCGATCGTGGAGCGGATCGGCAAGGGCGGTTTCTGGATGAGCGGCACCGTGCGCCGCGCGGGAGACGGGGCCCCGCTCTCTGGGCAGCGCATTCAGATCTGGGCGCACACGGTCGAAGGCCAGGAGCACGAGCCGCACAGTCACGGCGCCACGCTCACCGACAAGGACGGCAAGTTCCGTCTGGAGATGCCTCAGATCATTCCCATCTTCGGCCAGCCGCATGGTCACCTCGCCTATGACAGCGGTGAATTCAAGACCGTCTTTCTGCGGCCGGTGATGCGGAGCGCGAAAGAGACCAGCCTGGAAGCCCACTTCGTCCTTCAGCCGGCCTGACGGAATTGGGATCAAGGACATGAGATTGGCCCGGGCAACCCTGATCTGGGCCTCGCTTGCCGCCGCCGTTTGCGTGCCGATCGCCGCCGCAGCGGCGAGCCCGCAGCTCGAATGGCGCGGCCCGGTTTACATAGCCGCCGGATTCGCCGGGATCGTCGCACTGGGCCTTGTGCTCGTTCAGCCTTTACTGATTGGCGGATACTTGCCGGGACTGCAGGCCTATCGTGGACGGCGGGCGCATCACTGGATCGGAGGCGCGATCGTCGTGGCGCTGGTTGTTCACGTCGCCGGCCTTTGGATCACCAGTCCGCCCGACATGGTGGACGCGCTTCTCTTCGCATCTCCGACACTTTTCTCTCCCTTCGGTGTGATCGCGATGTGGGCCATCTTCGCCGTCGCCCTCCTGGCCTCACTGCGTCGCCGATTGGGGCTGCGACCGCGAACATGGCGCAACGTCCACATGCTCCTCGCGATCGTGATCGTTGCAGGGAGCGTGGTCCATTGCTTGTTGATCGAGGGGACGATGGAGACGGTGTCGAAGGCGGCGCTCTGCGTGCTTGTCCTCGCGGCGACCATCAAGATCATGATCGACCTGCGTGTGTGGAGGAGGCGAGGGGAGTCTCGCAGAGAGGTCATTGCGCGGCAGTAGGGCCGGCGGAATGAAGCGGACGTCTCGGCTTTGGCGCGCTAGCTACCCCACCATTCGGTCCCGTCCGGCCCAGAAGCCCGCCTTCAGCACCTTCTTGTCGACCTTGCCGACGCCGGTCATCGGCAGCTCCTTGACGAATTGCACGTGCTTGGGCGCATG
>JAHCKB010000227.1 GCA_026125985.1 Bradyrhizobium sp. | reverse complement strand
CCATCGCGTCGCGCTTCATCCTCTCGACCAGTTCCGCGCGTTCCAGACCCTGCGCGAACAACGCAAATCCGAGGAGGAGATCGCGGCCATCTTCTTCGTATCCGTCGGTGTCGTGAAGCAGCGCCTTCGGCTTGCGGCCGTTTCTCCAAAACTGCTCGACGTCTATGCCGACGATGGCATGTCGCTCGAGCAGTTGATGGCGTTCTCCGTCACGGACGATCACGCGCGGCAAGAGCAGGTCTGGGAGAACGTCAACCGGTCGGGCTATGACGAGCCGTATCAGATCAGGCGCGTTCTGACCGAGCGCGCGGTAAAGGCCTCCGACAAGCGCGCCCGTTTCGTCGGCGTCGCCGCCTACGAGGCGGCCGGCGGCAATGTGCTGCGCGATCTCTTCGAGGAAGACGGCGGCGGCTGGCTCGAGGACATCGCCCTGCTCGAGCGTCTTGTCGCCGAGAGGCTCCGCACCGAAGCCGAGAAGATCGCTGCCGAAGGTTGGAAGTGGATCGAGGTCGCCCCGAGCTTCCCCTACGGTTACGATCACGGGCTGCGCCGGCTCGAAAGCGAACCGGCCGATCTCACCGTTGAGGAACAAGCAAGCCTCGATGCGCTCCAAGCCGAGTATACGGCGCTCCAGGAGAAATACGAGGATGCTGACGAAATACCGGATGAGGCGGACACGCGCCTCGGCGAACTCGAGCAGGCCCTCGCGGCCTTCGAGGACTGGCCGCATATTTTCGACGCGGCCGCCATTCCGCACGCCGGCGCCTTCGTCAGCATCGATACCGATGGGACGGTACAGGTCGCGCGCGGCTATGTCCGCGGCGAGGACGAAGCGGCGTTCGCTGCGGCAGTAGTCGAGCCCGATCCTGAATCCGGCCCCGCAACGCCTGGCTCCGACGATGGTGCTCAACCCACAGCTCCGGTCCAGGGCAGTGTGATTACCATGGCCGGGCAGGTACCGCCGGATGAGGAAGAGGATGATGCCATCCGGCCCTTGCCCGACCGGCTCGTCATCGAGCTCACCGCGCACCGGACGCTGGCGCTGCAGGACGCGGTTGCGGCCCAACCGCAGGTCGCGATGACGGCGCTCTTGCACAAGCTCTGCCTCGACGCCTTCCATCGGACTTGCGGTCCATGCTGTATCGAGGCCGGCGTGCGTCATGTGCAGCTTTCCATCCAGGCGCCCGAATTGAAGGAAAGCGCGTCCGCCAGATCGATCGCCACTCGGCATGAGGGCTGGAGAGCCGACATGCCGACCGACGAGGCTGCCCTGTGGGATTGGCTGGTTGCGCTCGACGATGCCAGCCGGCTGGCTTTGCTCGCCCATTGTGTTTCCTTCGGCGTGAATGCCCTGTTCGAGAAGGTCGATCGCCATGGCGGGCCCGGCATTACCAGCCATGGGCTGCAGCGCCGTCTCGATCAGGCTGATCGGCTCGCCCGTGCAGTTGGTCTCGACATGGTGGAGGCCGGCTGGCGTCCGACGGTCGACAACTATCTCGGCCGTGTCACCAAGGGCCGTATCCTCGATGCGATCCGCGAGGCGAGGGGCGAATCCTCGGCTCAGCTCATCGACCATCTCAAGAAGTCGGAGATGGCGAAGGAAGCCGAGCGCCTGCTCGAGGGCGCCGGCTGGCTCCCCGAGCCGCTGCGCGTCGCCGCCGTGGCTTCGCCTTCGGACAGCTCTGACGCGCCGTCCGAGCCGCTTCCCGAATTCCTCTCCGGCGGTGACGAGGCATCGACCGACGGCGACGAGAGCGAGCAGCCGCACGCCGTCGCGGCCGAATAGGCCATCGCTGCGGGGCGGCATCCGCCGCCCCGCAGTTCTTTACCACTTCCCCTTCATCTCTCGGCCCGGCCCTCGCGCCGGGCTTCATCGTCTTGGGAGCACCATCATGACTGACGATACTTCAACACCCGGCTCGGGTTTCGATTCTGCCTCCTGGCCCTGCGGGACCAGGAATTTATCAGACTATGCAAGTCCACTCTCTCCGAGAACAAGACAGCGTTGTTCGACGCGCTCGCCAGTGCGCGCATCGACACCGCGGAGGTCACATTCAACGGCTATGCCGATGAGGGGCAAATCGACGGCGCTGTCGCGGACGGAGAGGGCGGTGACACGGATCTCCAGAGCATCCATGTCGAGATTGCGCGGGTCGAATGCGGCAACCAGATTGTCACGCGGCAAACCCTCTCCGTGAAGGACGCGATCGAGAAGCTTGTCTACGACCTCCTCGAGCAGACCTACTCCGGATGGGAGAATAACCAGGGCGCCTACGGTGACTTTCTGTTCGACGTCGCCGAGCGAACGATCACGCTCAAGTTCAATGAGCGGATCGAAACCTCCGAATACACCCAGCATGTGTTCTGAGGGAGGAAGCAATGGCGCATCCCTATCATCATTCGCTCTCCTCGGTGAAGAAGTGGGGCGGGGCAGTCGATGACTATCTGCCGATCCATAACTGGTTCGATGCGAGCAAGCAGATCACGGCGGATTTTCGGCACCGCGCGCTCCGCCATCACGCCGAGGGCATCTTCATGGCCGAGACCATCTTTTGTCCGACCATCACATTGTCGTCCGGCCGCGTCATTCCGACGCGCTGGGTCGGTGAGCAGCACGTTATCGAGGATCTCGGACACATCCCGTCCTTCGCCGATTGGGTGAGGTGCATCCGTCCCGAACCCTGGATGAGCCGCACGCGGCGCATCTCGTGCGAGCCCGAGCCGCCGGTTTCTTCGACTGCAGAAGGAGCTTGACTATGTACGGCACGTATTTGCGCCTGAATATCACCGTGCATGATAGTTGGCGTGCGGTGGTTCGCGCGGCAGCGCGCAAGCTCACTCGGCAAGCGCTTCGCGACCCCCGGTGTCGCATAGCGCGCAAGCGGTTCTACCGCGAGATGCTCGATTATCACCGCCGGGAACAAGAAATCGTTGCGACCTGGCGGCTTTGACACCTCGTCCGTCGAGCACGGTTCCAACAAGTGATCGCCGATTGGGATAGTTCGCTCAAAGGGTCTGGCGCTGGTCGCCGGGCCCTTTCTTCTGGGTGAGATCCAGAGGGAGAGGTGGGCCGGGAAGGGTTTGAACCGCGGCGGTGTCAGGAGAGCGCCGGGCGGTTCGGCCTTTTCCCGCTCTCCGAAAGACATCCTGCCATGACCGAACCTCTCGTCGGCGGCGCCAGCGCCGCGCCGCTCTCGATGCGTGCCACCGCCGTTGTCGCATCCGCAGTCGTCAGGGCTGCGCGACAGCTTTTGACCGATCTCGAACAGGGACGTCGCATCGATGCCGCCGTTCTGCGCCACGCCATGCAGGCAGCGTTCGGCACCTCCGATGCGACCGGCGCCTGGAACTGGAAGACCGCTTACGACGCCTGCGAGGCGGCGACCGTCCTGTTCCTGCGGCGGCATGGCGCCGCCATGCGCGCCAAGGCGGCGTCGCCAGCCGACATGCTGTCGATGCTGATGCGGATCGCAAGCCTCCTTCCGACCCAGACACGCCGGTCCGAGGAAAGCGAATCGCTCCAGCAGTTCTCGACGCCGATCGGATTGGCGTATGTCGCGAGCGTGGCCGCCGCGATCACGCCAGCCGATGTCGTGCTGGAGCCGTCGGCCGGTACCGGCCATCTGGCCGTTCTCGCGGAACTGGCTGGCGCCTCCCTCGTCCTCAATGAGTTCGCCGAGAGCCGCGCCGGCATTCTCGGGCAGATCTTTCCTGCCATCTCCACCACGCGGTTTGACGCCGCACACATCAACGACCACCTCGATGCGCGTACCGTGCCGAGCGTCGTGCTGATGAACCCGCCGTTCTCGGCCGCAGTCCACGTCGATCGCGCGATGGCAGATGCGGCATTACAGCACGTCGGCTCGGCGTTGGCCCGTCTTCCAGCAGGCGGGCGCCTGGTCGCCATCACCGGCGCGAACGTCGCCCCCGACAACCCTGTGTGGACCGACTCCTTCAAGCGGCTTCAGGATCAGGGACAGGTCGTGTTCTCGGCGGCGATTGACGGCGCCGTCTATGCCAAGCACGGTACCACCACCGACACCCGCCTGACCGTTATCGATCGGGTGCCGGCGGGCGATATCGCGTTGTTGCCGGCATCCGCTGGCATCGCGCGAGACCTGCCGACTTTGCTCGGCTGGGTCATCCGGGACGTGCCAGCACGTCGTCCACTTGCTGGCAAGCCGATTGCGGTCGTGCCAGCAATTGCCAGCCCGTCCACGCCGCGGACCGTCCGCGCCTACGTCGCAAAGCGCCAACCGGCGACCGCGGCGCCAGCATCCGATCTCGTGGCGACGGAAGTCATCTATGAGCCCATCGACTGGATGCCCACTGATGCCAGTACCATCACCGATGCGCTCTATGAAGCCTACACACTTCAGTCGATCCGCATTCCCGGCGCGCAGGCCCATCCCACAAGGCTCGTGCAGTCGGCTGCAATGGCGTCGGTCGCGCCGCCAAAGCCATCCTATCGGCCGCATCTGCCGGCCAATGTCATAACGGATGGCATCCTCTCGGACGCGCAGCTCGAGAGCGTCATCTACGCTGGCGAAGCCCATTCGGAGTTTCTCGCAGGTTCCTGGACGGTCGATGCCACCTTTGACGTCGTGGCGGCCGCGCGTGATGACGCTGAGAATGCGGTTCGTTTTCGCCGCGGTTGGTTCCTGGGCGATGGCACCGGCGCGGGCAAGGGCCGGCAGGTCGCCGGTATCCTGATCGACAACTGGCTGAAGGGCCGGCGTCGTGCGGTCTGGATTAGCAAATCCGATAAGCTGATCGAGGATGCGCAGCGCGATTGGTCGGCACTTGGGGTGGAGCGGCTGCTCGTGACGCCGCTTTCCCGCTTCCGGCAGGGCACGCCGATCCGGCTTGCGGAAGGCGTCCTATTTACCACCTACGCTACGCTGCGCACCGACGAGCGTGGAGAAAAGCTTTCGCGCGCGCGTCAGATCGTTGAATGGTTGGGCTCCGACTTCGACGGAGTGATCGTCTTCGACGAGAGCCACGCCATGCAGAACGCGCTTGGTGGCAAGGGCGAGCGGGGTGACCTCAAGGCGATTGCTTGCAATCGTCCGGGGGCGGCCTCTCAGCAGGGCCGCGCGGGCCTGAGGCTGCAGCATGCTTTGCCGAATGCCCGCGTCGTCTACGTCTCGGCCACCGGTGCGACTACGGTTCATAATCTCGCCTACGCTCAGCGTCTCGGAGTGTGGGGCGGTGACGACTTCCCATTCGCGACGCGGGCCGAGTTTGTCGAGGCGATCGAGGAGGGCGGTGTCGCCGCCATGGAGGTTTTGGCGCGCGACCTCAAGGCGCTCGGCCTTTATGCCGCGCGTTCGCTATCTTATGAGGGTGTCGAATACGAACTGCTCGAACACCAGCTTACGCCCGAGCAGGTTCGCATCTACGATGCCTATGCCGGCGCATTCAGCATCATCCATAACAATCTCGACGCGGCGATGCGCGCCGCCAACATCACCGGCGAGACCGGCACTCTGAACGCGCAGGCTAAGTCCGCGGCGCGATCTGCCTTCGAAAGCGCCAAGCAGCGCTTCTTCGGCCATCTGCTCACCTCGATGAAGACGCCTTCGTTGATCCGCTCGATCGAGCGCGATCTTGATGCCGGCCATGCGGCCGTCATCCAGATCGTCTCGACCGGCGAAGCGCTGATGGAGCGCCGGCTGGCGGAGATTCCGACCGAAGAGTGGAGCGACGTTCAGGTCGACATCACCCCGCGGGAGTATGTCCTCGATTACCTCGCCCATTCCTTCCCGGTCCAGCTCTATGAGCCCTTCACCGACTCAGAGGGTAATCTCTCTTCCCGGCCCGTCTATCGCGACGGTCAGCCGGTCGAGAGCCGGGAAGCCGCCAAGCGCCGCGACCGCCTGATCGAAAAGCTCGCCTCGCTTCCGCCCGTACCGGGTGCGCTCGACCAGATCGTCCAGCGGTTCGGCACGGACATGGTCGCTGAGGTCACGGGACGTTCTCGCCGCGTCGTTCGTAAACGGGATCGGCTGATCGTCGAGAACCGCGCGGCCTCAGCCAATCTCGCCGAGACCGCGGCCTTCATGGACGACGCCAAGCGCATCCTCATCTTCAGCGACGCCGGCGGCACGGGCAGAAGCTACCATGCCGAACTGTCGGCTCGGAATCGCAGGCTGCGTGTTCATTACCTGCTCGAGCCGGGCTGGAAAGCCGACGCCGCCATCCAGGGCTTGGGTCGCACGAATCGTACCAACCAGGCGCAGCCGCCGCTGTTTCGCCCCATTGCGACAGATGTGAAGGCGGAGAAGCGCTTTCTCAGCACCATTGCTCGCCGGCTCGACACGCTGGGCGCCATCACCCGAGGTCAGCGCCAGACCGGAGGGCAGGGCCTGTTCCGCCCCGAGGACAACCTCGAAAGCCATTACGGCCGTGACGCACTGCGCCAACTATATCTGCTTCTCGTCCGCGGCAAGGTTGAAGGCTGCTCGCTCCAGGCGTTCGAGGACGCGACCGGTCTGAAGCTGATGGATGCCAACGGCATCAAGGATGAACTGCCGCCGGTCACGACATTCTTGAACAGGCTGCTGGCGTTGACCATCGACCTGCAAAACGTGTTGTTCGCCACGTTCGAGCAACTGCTCTCCGCTCGCATCGAAGGCGCGATTGCGTCCGGCGCCTACGATGCCGGCCTGGAGACGCTGCTCGCGGAGAGCTTCATCATCGCCGACCGACGCGTGATCTATACCCATCCCGGGACTGGCACCGAGACACGGCTGCTGTCCATCACCGAACGGCAGCGTAATCGTCCCGTAACGCTGCGGGAGGCGTTCGATCGGCTCTCGGATTCGTGCGCCGTGCCGCTCGTCAACGAGCGCTCGGGCCGGGCCGCCGTTCAGGTGCCTGCGCCGAGCTTCATGCTCGATGACGGTGAGATCGAACGGCGCGTGCGGCTGATCCGGCCGATGGAGCAGCACAGCGTTCCCCTAAGCGCAATGGCGGAAAGCCATTGGGCCGAAGCCGATCGCGGCCGCTTCGGCGCGGCCTGGCAGGCCGAGCTCCATGACCTGCCCGAATTCTCGGAAAGCACAATCCATGTCGTCGCCGGCTTGCTGCTGCCGATCTGGAAGCGGCTGCCCGGCGAGGAGTGCCGGGTCTACCGCCTTCAGTCGAATGCCGGCGAGCGCATCATCGGCAGACTGGTCCCGCCCGCCTGGGTCGCCGACGCGGCGTCGGACGCTCCGGCGCTGAGCGCCGACGACGCATGGGCGGCGCTGATGGAAGGGCGAAGCCTGCTCGAGCTCGAGGACGGGCTGCAGATGCGGCGCGCGCTGGTTATGGGGCTGCATCGCGTGGAGCTGCTCGGCTTCACTGACGGCATGGTCGACCGGCTGAAGGCGCTGGGGCTCGTCTCGGAGATCATCGCCTGGAAGCTCCGGCTCTTCGTGCCAGCAGGCCCGTCCGGGCCGGCGATCCTGGCCGCCTTGCTCGACCGGCATCCGTTGAAGCGGATGGCCGGGCGCGCGCCGTGAGGAGGGGGCCATGCGACCCAACCCCGGCGCGCTTGCCCGCAGCCTTGCCCTTCGGGCGGAGGCGGTGTGCCGCCACTATCTTCCCAACGGCCGCCGCTCCGGCCGCTATTGGCTGGTGGGCGACGTGCAAGGATCGCCCGGCCGCAGCCTCTTCGTGCGCCTCGAAGGCCGTGACCACGGGCCGGGGGCGGCCGGCAAGTGGACTGACGCCGCGACGGGCGAGCACGGCGATCTCCTCGATCTCATTGCCGCCAACCGCGATCTGCGTTCCTTTGCGGAGGTGCGCCGTGAAGCCCAGCGCTTTCTCGGCCTGCCTCTTATCCAGGGCACGATGCGGATTGCCAGCCGCCGGAATAGCGGCG
>JAHCKB010000226.1 GCA_026125985.1 Bradyrhizobium sp. | reverse complement strand
CACCATGGCGCTGACGATCAGCGACGGGTAGCCCGCGACGTCGCGGCCGAACATCAGCGTCTCGATCAGGATCTCGACGCCGAACAGCAGGGCAATGGTCGCGAAGGCGAAACCGAGCACGCTGGCGACGCGCAGCGGCGCGACCGAGAACGATGTCAGGCCGTCGATCGACAGGCCGACCAGCCCGCGCAGGTCCCAGGTGGTCTGGCCGTGGGCGCGCGGCGCCGGCTCGTAATCGACCCGCACCTGGCGGTATCCGATCCAGCTTGCGAGGCCCTTGAAGAACCGGGTGCGCTCGGGGAGCTGGCGCAGCGCCGCCACCGCGCGCGGCGACAGCAGGCGGAAGTCGCCGGCATCTTCCGGGATTTTCTGCCGCGCGCCGAGATTGATCAGCCAGTAAAAGCCATGCACCAGCTTGCGCCGCGCCCAGGATTCGTTCTCGCGATGCGCCTTGGCGGTATAGACGACGTCGTAGCCGTCATCGATCCAGTGCCCGACCAGTTGTTCGACCAGCGCAGGCGGATGCTGGCCGTCACCGTCCATGAAAAGCACGGCACCGAGACGGGCGCGATCGAGGCCCGCGACGAGGGCGGCCTCCTTGCCGAAATTTCGCGACAGCGACACCACCTGCATGTCGAACCCATCGGGGCTCAGGCTGTGGGCGATCTTCAGCGTGTCGTCCTTGCTGCCGTCGTCGACGTAGATCACCTCGCAGGCAAGCTGCCAGCGCTTGCGCAACGTGCGCGCAAGGCCCGTCAGCCGTTCGTGGAGGGCGGCCAGCCCCGCCGCCTCGTTGTAGACGGGGACAACAATCGACAGGCCCTTGGCCGCGGCATCGGCCGCGGTCGTGGACAGTTTCGATACGTCGCTACCCAGCCTCATCGATCGGGTCTCATTGGTGGCCGAACAGCATATGCTACCTGCGGCGAGCTGTCGCTACGATGAACGGAGTTAAATTCCATTCAGTTTCAACGGCCAAGGAAGGCCTCCAGCTTCGCAAACAGCGGATTCTGGCGGTCCAGCACATAGTCCAGCGAGGCGATCGAGACCGTATCGGCCCCATGGTCGCGCAGGAAGCTGCCGAGTCCGTAGAGCTGGGCCGGCGGGCAGTGCAGCGTCAGCATGCCCGACGAGGTCGGGCCGCCGAAGGGGGCCACCACGCCGAAGCGGCTGTGCGCCTCGGCGAGCAGCTTGTCGTTGCAGCCGGTAAAGCGGGTGCGGACCTCGCGATACTTGTTGGCGCGCGCGCGGGCGGCGATGTGGTCGAGGATGACGCGCGCGGTTTCCCGCGTGGCCTCGTTCCAGTCGGCATCGCGCGAGGCGACGAGGTTGGCCTGGCTCTTGAGCATCACGCCGTCGTCGAGCACCTTCAACCCGTTGGCGGCCAGCGTTGCGCCCGTGGTGGTGATGTCGACGATCAGCTCCGCTGCGCCGGTTGCGGGGGCGCCTTCGGTGGCGCCGGCGCTCTCGACGATGCGGTAGTCGACGATGCCGTGAGAAGCAAAAAAGCTGCGGGTCAGGTTGATGTATTTGGTCGCAACGCGCATGCGGCGATTGTGCTTTGCGCGGAAGCCCGTCGTGACGTCGTCGAGATCGGCCATGGTGCGCACGTCGATCCAGGCCTGCGGCACCGCCACCACGACATTGGCGCTGCCAAACCCGAGGCCGTCGATCAGCAGCACGCGGCGGTCGGCATCGGGAATGCTCTCGCGCACCAGATCCTCGCCGGTGACGCCGAGATGCACCGCGCCGCGCGCCAGATTGGAGGCGATTTCGCTCGCCGAGAGATAGGCGATCTCGACATTGTCGAGACCGGGAATGGTGCCGCGATAGTCGCGCGCGCCGCCGGGCTTGGCCAGCGCCAGGCCTGCGCGGGTGAAGAAGGCTTCGGCGTTTTCCTGCAGGCGTCCCTTGGAGGGCACCGCGAGCACGAACGGGACGGTCATGACTTGCTCCCGCTTTGGCCTGCCTTCACCAGCGCATCGACCCAGATCGAGAAGCCGACCGCGGGGATCGGTTCGCGCGAACCGAGCTGTGTCATCAAGGAGTCGTAGCGCCCGCCCGCGACCAGCGGCTCGGCGCCGTTACCCTTCCGGTGCAGCTCGAATTCGAAGCCGGTGTAGTAGTCGAGCCCGCGCCCGAACGAGGTCGAAAAGCGTATCTTCCCGACGGCGATGCCGCGCTTGGCCATGAAGCCGATGCGGCTTTCGAACTGGTCGATCGCAGCGGTGATGTCGAGCTTCGCATCCGCAGCCAGAGCGCGAAGTTGCGCGACCGCAGCCTCCGGTTCGCCCGCGATCGACAGGAAGCGCTTGATGGTGGCGATGGCATCGCGCGGCAGCGCGCCCGCCTTCAGCGTCGCCTGTTCGAGGAAGCGGTCGGCGATCTCGGCCACCGTGCGTCCGCCGACATTGGTGGTGCCGGCGATCGACATCAGGTCGGTGACGAGCGCCAGCGCCGCCTTGCGGTCGGAGCCGGCGAGTGCGGCGAGCACGCCTTCATATTCATTGTGGCCGGGCGCGGTCCGCAAGGTCAGCCGCTCGATGTCGTCGGTCAGGCTGATCCTGCGGTTGAAATCCTTGATCAGCCGGCGGCGCCACACCGGATAGAGGTCGAGCGCCTCGATCAGCGCATTGAACAGCGCGACGTCGCCGGTGCGGATTTCGACGTCGTTCATGCCGAATGCGCTTGCCGCCTGCAGCGCCAGCGCCAGCATCTCGGCGTCAGCTGCGGGACGGTCCTGGCGGCCGAAGGATTCGATGCCGGCCTGCAGGAACTGGCTCTTCCGGCCGCTGCGATAGCGGAACACCGGCCCGAGATAGGAGAACCCCGCCGGCTGTCCCGCCTGCGGCGAAGCCAGATAATCTCGCGCCACCGGAATGGTGAGGTCGGGCCGCAGGCACAGCTCCTCGCCGGTTGCGTCCGTGGTCAGATACAGGCTCTTGCGGATGTCCTCGCCGGAAAGGTCGAGGAACGGGTCGGCCGGCTGCAGGATGTCGGGCTCGGCATGGACGTAGCCGGCCTGCGCAAAGGATTGCAGCAGGGTGTCCGCCCAGGCGGCGGAGGGGGGCGCGGTTACGTTCATCGGACTGGTCCAGATCGCCGGAAAGACGGGTTCCAACAGGGGGTTAAACGGGTTGCAAAGGGGGTTATGGGGCGAGCCCTTAGCATGGCCCGCCCCGCCTTACGACAGGGATCGGCCAAAGGGCTTAATGAGCGGTGCGTTTTTCGGCTGTTAACCAGGCCCGGCCCAGTCGCCGAGGGTGGCCTGTACCAGCGCCAGCGCAGCAACGCCAGCGGTGTCCGCCCGCAAGATCCGCGGCCCCAGGCACAGCCGCAGCGTATGGGGCTGGCGCAGCAGAAGTTCGCGCTCCTCCTCGGCGAAGCCGCCCTCCGGGCCGATCAGCACATCGATGCCGGTAGCACCAGCTCTTGCACCGTTCAGCGTGGCGACGGGATCGGCGATCTCGGCGGCCTCGTCGCAGAACACCAGCAACCGTCTGGCGTCGCGCTCGCCGAGGTAGCGCGCCAGCGGAGTCGGCGCGGCTACCGCGGCCAGACTGAGAATGCCGCATTGCTCGGCGGCCTCGATCACATTGGCCGTCATCCGCTCGAGATTGAGGCGCGAAACCTGCGTGTGGCGCGTGATCACCGGGTGCAGCGCGGCGGCGCCCATCTCGACCGCCTTCTGCACGACGTAATCGAGCCGCGCATGCTTGAGCGGCGCGAACACGTAAGTCACGTCGCCGAGCCGGTCCTGCGGCCGCGTCTGGCCGACGATGGTGAGTGTCTCCGGCCGCTTGCGCCCGGCGATCTCGGCCTGCCATTCGCCGTCGCGGCCGTTGAAGGCGAGGACACCGGCGCCGCTGGAAAGCCGCAACACGTTGCCGAGATAGTTCGCCTGGTCGCGATCGAGCACAACGCTCGCGCCTTGCGAGAGCGGCGCATCGACATACAGGCGAGGGGATCGAAAATCGTGCCGGGGCATTCGTTAATGTTTCTGAACGGGCCGCTTTTAGCCGAAACAACGAGGTTTCGGGGCAATAATTGCGGCACGGTGCCGCGCTGTTGCCCCATTCCACGGGTTGTTTAGGATCGGCAGGGATCGTAAAAAGCCATCAATCGGAATCGCTTTGATCGGAAGACCTTAGGGCCCCTGGACCTTGCCGGAGAAACACCCTTGATCATCCGTCGCCTGATTGCGCCGCTCGTTGTGGTCGTCGTCGCCTTTCATGCCGGACAGGCCGGCGCGCAGGGCGCATTCCCAGCCCCGCTGCCGAACCAGCCGGCCAATGCCTCACCGTTTCCGCCGGTTGGCGGCGCGCCCGCGCAGGCCTCGCCCTTCCCGCCGGTCGGTCGCTCGGCCGCTGCGCCTGCCGCGCCGAGCCCGTTCCCCTCGCAAGGAGCCGCCCCCATGCAGGGCGCCGGCTTCGGCCCTCCGCAGGCACCGAGTGCAGGTGCGTCGGACGCCTGCATGAAGGAATTCGTGCCGTTGCGTAAGGAAACCGAACGGCGCGGCAAGCTGCTCCAGGCCGCGAGCGAGCGTAAGGCGACGCCGGACGAAGGCTGCAAGCTGATCGCCAATTTCAGCGCCGCTGAGCTCAAGATGATCAAATATGTCGAGGCCAACGCGAAAAAGTGCGGTATCCCGCCGCAGATCGGCGACCAGCTCAAGGCCGGGCACAAGAACACCGAGGCGATGCGCGCGAAAGTCTGCAACGTCGCGCAGCAGATGGCGCAACAGAAGGCCGCCGCGGCGCCGAGCCTCTCCGAGGCGCTCGGCTCGATCTCGGCTCCCGAAGCACAGACCACCCGCAGGGGCGGCAGCACCTTCGACACGCTGAACGGCAACGTGCTCACGCGATGAGCGACGTTGCCGCCCGCGTTGCCGACTCCACCGGCAACTGGGTCGACACGCGCGCCCCGGCCTGGTCGCGGCCGTACTTACGGCTTTCCCGTTTCGATCGCCCGATCGGTTCATGGCTTCTGCTGATGCCGTGCTGGTGGTCGGCCGCGCTTGCGGCCGGCATCTCCGGCCACATCACGTCGCTGCCGCTGACGATCGCACTGTTCTTCGTCGGCGCCTTCGTGATGCGCGGGGCGGGCTGTACCTGGAACGACATCACCGACCGCGATCTCGACGGCAAGGTCGAGCGCACACGATCGCGGCCGATCCCGGCGGGCCAGGTCAGCGTCGCTCAGGCGCTGGCCTTTCTGGTGTTGCAGGCGCTGATCGGGCTTGCCGTGCTCCTGCAGTTCAACCGCTTTGCGATCTTCACCGGCATCGCTTCGCTCGCCATCGTGGCGATCTATCCCTTCATGAAGCGCATCACCTGGTGGCCGCAGGCCGTTCTCGGTCTCGCCTTCTCCTGGGGCGCGCTGATGGGCTTCGCTGCGGAGTTCGCCCGTCTCGATGCGGCGGCGTTCGTGCTCTATGCCGGGTCGATCAGCTGGGTGATCGGCTACGACACCATCTATGCGCATCAGGATGCCGAGGACGATGCGCTGATCGGCGTCAAGTCGACGGCGCGGCTGTTCGCCGCGCGCACCCATCGGGCGCTCGTCGTGTTCTATTCGCTCGCGGTGGTGCTGATCGGTGTGGCGCTTTGGCTATCAGCCGTGCGCTGGCCCGCCTGGATCGGGCTCGTCGCCTTTGCCGCGCATCTTGGCTGGCAGATCAGGCGGCTCGACACGGGCAATCCAGCGCTGTGCCTTCGCCTGTTCCGGTCGAACCGTGACGCGGGCCTGCTGTTGTTTGCGGGACTGTTGGTCGACGCGGTGATGCGCGCCAACGCTTAGGTTGTTCGCGGTCGCTTTCTGCGGCCGCGTATTCCGTTGTCAATTGCGCGCGATGATCTCGCGTTCGCCGCGATGCAGGGACAGCTCGCGGCTCGCATCGCCGGCGCGGCGGCGCACCAGGAATCTCGGACGGCGCCAGAAGATGGCGTTGCGGCGACGGCGGCGGGCCGCCGGTTCGCGCGGTGTCTCCTCGGGCAAAAGAGGCAGCCCGAAGATTTCGCCCCACATCGCCGATGCCGATGCGAGTTCCTCGCGGTCGGCGGAGATGCACAGCGGAATGGTCAGCGAGGGATCGCGGTGGATCAGCGCCAGCATCTGCGCGTCGGTGTCGAGGCCGCGCAGTCCGATGCCGATGAAGTCGGAAACGCTGATGTTGACGGCCATGCGCATGCCGGCAACCCGCCGGCGCAGCACGACACGCTCGCGATGAATTTCGACCTGCCGCACGCCGCCGTCGGCGCGGATGTCGCGCGCATCGAAGCGGAGCGGAAAGGAAAGAGGGTCGAGCCGCAAAGCGCGGCTCGACCCGGCGGGATTGGTCCCGCTTGTTTGCGTTTGACGCCTCACGGCTGTGGTCTCCCCGCCGGGATTATGTTCCCGGTCGATGCGTGAGAGCTTGCCACAGCACCCGCCGTTTCGGCTTAAAAAGGCTGGTTAATCGCGTCTCAATGGCTGTCCTTCTGGCTGCATGATTGACAACACCTTGGCGCGCATGATTGACGAGACCTTGCGGGGACAGCCTGAATTTGGTGGCTTTTGCCGACGCAAAATGCTTGAAGTCCCTGTGAATCAGGCACATCTGAGGAATCCGCGGGAACGCTCGCGCGGACATTCAAATCCCGGGAATTTTGTTCGTGATCTCTTCACCATCGGTTGCTTCGAAGCTTTCGAGTGAGCCCGCTTCCGACCTGTTCGATCAGTCGGCCCTGTCGGCCCTGGCCCAGCGCCTGGTCGAGGCCGCCCGGCGCGCCGGCGCGGACGCGGCCGATGCGGTGGCGGTGCGCGGCGTCTCGCAAGGCGTCGAGGTGCGCGACGGCCATGTCGAGGAATCCGAGCGCTCCGAAGGCGACGACGTGGGCCTGCGCGTGCTGGTCGGCCAGCGTCAGGCCGTGGTCTCCACCAACGATGTTCGCGGCGACGGCATCGCCAAACTCGCCGAGCGCGCAGTGGCGATGGCGCGCGTCGCGCCGGAAGACAAATTCGTCGGCCTTGCCGATCCCGCCGAGCTTGCGCGCGAATTTCCCGAACTCGACCTGCTCGATCCCGGCACTCCGTCGACGGCCGAGCTCGAGCGGCGCGCCAAGGAGGCGGAGGCTGCGGGCCTTGCCGTGAAGGGCGTGACCAAATCCGGCGGCGCGTCGGCTTCGGCGGGCATCGGCGGCATGGTGCTGGTGACTTCGACCGGCTTCCATGGTTCCTATCTGCGCTCCAGTCACGGCATCTCGATGACCGCGATCTCGGGCGAAGGCACCGCCATGGAGCGCGACTACGACTACAGCTCCGCGCTGCACGCCTGCGATCTCGCCTCGCCCGAAAGCGTCGGCCGCAAGGCCGGCGAGCGCGCGGTGGCGCGCGTCAACCCGCGCAAGGTCGAAACCTGCAAGGTGCCGGTGGTCTACGACCCGCGCGTCGCCAATTCGCTGGTCGGTCATCTCGTCGGCGCGGTCAACGGCGCCTCGATCGCGCGCAAGACCAGCTTCCTGAAAGACAGGCTCGGCCAGCAATTGTTTGCCGGCAATATCCGCAACATCGACGATCCCTTGCGCGCGCGGGGCTTGCGCTCGCAGGCCTTCGACGCCGAAGGCGTCCGGGTGAAGAAGCTCGCGATCATCGACGGCGGCGTGCTGACCTCGTGGCTGCTCGACTGCGCCACCGCGCGCGAGCTCGGCATGACCACGACCGGGCATGCGCATCGTGGCGTGTCGTCGGCGCCGTCGCCGGGTGCCTACAATCTGCATCTGGATGCCGGCGTCGCCTCTCCGAAGGAACTGATCGCCGACATCAAGCAGGGCTTCTACGTCACCGACCTGATCGGCTCCGGCGTCAACGGTGTCACGGGCGACTACAGCCGAGGCGCCTCCGGCTTCTGGATCGAGAATGGCGAAATCACCTATCCCG
>JAHCKB010000225.1 GCA_026125985.1 Bradyrhizobium sp. | reverse complement strand
GCATCGTGTCGACCACGGCGATCGGCCGGCTGAGCGACGCGGCGCTGCTCGGCGGCGTAGCAATGGCGTCGGTGATCTTCGACTGCCTGTTCTGGCTGTTCGCCTTCCTGCGCATGGGGACTGTCGCCTTCACGGCGCAGGCGCTCGGCGCGGGCGAAACCAGGGAATTGCATCCTATCCTGGTGCGCGGGCTGATCGTGGCGGGAATCGTCGGCCTTGCGTTGATCGCGCTGCAGGCGCCGCTCTCCGCAATCCTGCTCGGGGCGATGGGCGGCAGCGAGGCCGTTACCGGCGCGGCCCGAACCTACTTTCTCGTGCGCATCTGGTCCGCGCCGCTGGCGCTCGCCAATTATGTCGTGCTCGGCTGGCTGGTCGGGCAAGCTCGGGCCACGCTGGCGCTCGGCGTGCAGATCGCCATCAACCTGATCAACATGGCGGCGACGGTGCTGCTGGTGCTGGTCGCCGATCTCGGAATCGCCGGCGCGGCCATCGCCGCCGTGATCGCGGAAACCGCGGGCCTTGCGATCGGCGGCGTGATCGCACAGCGGCTGACTGCCGGCCACCCGCCGCTATCCCGCGCGCATCTGTTCGCGCGCGACAGCCTGATGCGAATGCTCGCGGTCAACCGCGACATCATGATCCGCACCGCCGCCCTGATTGCCGCATTCTTGTTCTTCACCGCGCAGGGCGCACGTTCCGGCGACGTGATCCTCGCGGCGAATGCCGTGCTCAACAATCTCCTGCTGGTGAGCGCCTTCTTCCTCGACGGCCTTGCCGCTGCAGCCCAGCAGCTCTGCGGACGCGCCTATGGCGCACGCTCGCGGCACGATTTTTCAGGCGCAGTGCGCCTGGCCATTCTGTGGAGCTTCGCCTTTGCGTTCGCCGTGGCCGTCGTATTCGCGCTATTCGGTCCTGCGCTGACCGACGTGATGACCGTAAGCAACGATGTCCGCCGGGTGGCGCGCGACTTTCTTCCGTTCGTGATCGTCTCGCCACTGCTTGCGGTGTTCGCCTTCACGTTCGACGGCGTCTTTATCGGCGCGACCTGGGCGCGCGACATGCGCAATCTGATGCTGGCGTCGCTGGCGATCTTCCTTGCCGCCTGGCTCGCGCTACGCTCTTTCGGCAATTACGGGCTATGGACCGCGCTGCTCGTGCACTATGCAGCACGCGGCGGCCTGCAGGCGCTGGCCTATCCGAGGCTTCTGAAGCAGTCGTTCCGATAGCTAACGGACAGGCCAATCTTCCGCCGTCAGCGTCGCCGCATCCGCACCGACGATCTCGGAAAGCGAGTCCCGTCCCGTGCGCAGCAACGTCGACGACAGATCGCGCTTGATATCGTCGATCAGGCCGAGGCCCTTGTAGACCAGCGCGGAGTAGAGCTGGATCAGGCTGGCGCCGGCACGGATCTTGGTCAGTGCAGCCCCTCCGGAATCGATGCCGCCGACGCCGATCAGCGGAAACGCGCCTTCGGCGCGAACATAGGTCTCCGCCACCATGCGCGTAGACAGGCGGAACAGCGGCCGGCCGGAAAGGCCGCCCTGTTCTTTGGCGCGACTGGTCTCGCGCAAGCTGTCCGGCCGCGCCAACGTCGTGTTGGCGACGATCATGCCGTCGACACGGCGCGATCGGGCGACGTGCACGACGTCGTCGAGCTCGGCGAGGCTTAGGTCAGGAGCGATCTTGAGCAGCACCGGCGTATCGCCGGCGCTCTTGCGCACCCGCTCGCGCGCGTCGATCACGCGGGCGAGCAGGTCGTCGAGCGCGGCCGCCTCCTGCAGGTTGCGCAGGCCCGGCGTGTTCGGCGAAGAGACGTTGACGGTGAAATAGCTCGCGACCGGAGCGAAGGTCTCGATCAGCCTGACATAGTCGGCGGTGCGGTCCTCGGAATCCTTGTTGGCGCCGACATTGACGCCGACGATGCCGCCCTGATTGGCGCGCGCCGCCAGCCGTCGCAGCACGGCCTCGGCACCGTCATTGTTGAAGCCCATGCGGTTGATGACGGCCTGATCGCGTTCGAGGCGGAACAGCCGCGGCCGCGGATTGCCGGGCTGCGGGCGCGGCGTCACCGAACCGATCTCGACAAAGCCGAAGCCGAGGCGCAGCAGCGCATCCGGCACCTCCGCATTCTTGTCGAAGCCCGCGGCCAGGCCGACCGGGTTCGGGAAATTGAGCCCGAAGGCGCGCACCGCGAGCTTGGAGTCGTCAGGCCGCGGCCGCATCGGCGGCAGCAGCCGCAGTCCCTGGACCGCCATGCGATGCGCGTCCTCCGGATCGAGCCAGCGCAGCAACGGCAGCGAGAAAGCATCGAAGGCCCGGATCACGAGACGAGCTCCGGCACGTCGTGGGAGCCGTCGGCACGGGCGCGGAGATCCATGATCGCAGCTACCGCGCCGAGATCGAGTTCGCCGTACAGATGCGGGAACAGCTCGTCGTGACGCGACGGCTCCCAGCGCAGCGCTTCGCCCAGCGCATCGGCATCAACCGCAATCAGGAACAGCCCCGTCTGCCCGAAGAAATGCTTCCGTGCGGTCTCGCGAACCTGGGCGGCGGTGGAGAAATGGATGTAGCCGTCCCGCATGTCATGGGCACTGCCGCGATAGGTCCCCTGCCGCTCGGCCTCGCGCCAGGCCGAAGCCGGGCAGATTTTGTAGATCATGCGCAAGCGAGCGATTCCTGCTAGTCGTTGAGTCCAAAGGACTTTCCAGAACCTCCCGGAAAGCGCGCCGACCGTATCGGCGGCACGCTCCGACTTCAAGCGTCCGCGCGCGGCCCCGCGGGGGCAGAATTGCCGGCAGACGCCGATTGCGTCAATAATTCATCCTTCAAGTGCCGGGGCTCACCCAATGGCAAAGCAACAGCGAGGCTCAGATGTTTGATGCATTGGTGCTGGGAACCGTTGTTACCGACGCGAGCGTCAGCCCCGATGCCTATGTCGCGATCTCAGGCGGCAAGATCGGCGAGGTCGGCCGCGGCGCCCCGCCGGCTGCACGCACGGTATTCGACCGTTCCGGCAGCCTGATCTTTCCGGGGCTCGTCGACGGACACGTCCATACCGGATCGGCGCTCGGCTGGCCGGGAATCGAAGGCACCACGAATACCGCGGCGGCCGGCGGCGTCACAACGTGCGTCGACATGCCCTACGACGTTCCCGAAGCAACGACGGACGCGGGAATCCTCCGGCGCAAGATCGCTGTCATCAACGAAACCGCCCATGTCGACGTCGCCCTCTACGGCACCATCCGCAAGCACGATGGCGTTGCTGCGATCGCGGACCTGGCGGAGGGCGGCGTCTGCTCCTTCAAGCTCTCGACCTACGAGTATGACGCCGTCCGTTTCCCCCGGATCGATCACCCGACGATGATCGCCGCCTTCACGGAGATCGCGCGCACGGGCGTGCCGGTTTCGATCCACAACGAAGATCAGGAACTGGTCGAGAAACTGAGCGCGGATGCCCGCGCGTCAGGCCAGACGCACCCGCTGATGCACTGCCGCACCCGGCCTGCGCTGGCGGAAACGCTCGCCGACAACGAGATCTTCGAGATCGGGTTGCACACCGGTGCCCATGTGCACATCGCGCACTCCTCGCTGGCGCGCGGTTTCACCATCGCGGAGACCTTCCGGAACTATGGCGCCAGGGCAAGCGGCGAAGCCTGCATCCAGTATCTTTGCATGACGGAAGACGATCTCGTGCGCCTCGGCGGAATCGGCAAGTGCAACCCGCCGTTCAGGACCGCCGCCGAAGTGGAACGGATGTGGACGTCGCTGCAAGACGATCTCATCGCCTATGTCTCCACCGACCATGCGCCGTGGCCGCTGGAGCGGAAAACAAAGGCGGACATCTTCGCCTGCTCGGCCGGCCTGGTCGGCCTGCAGAGCTTCGGACCGCTGATGTATTCCCTGCTCGTCGAGCGGAAGCTCTCGCCATCCATCATGGCAAAGTATTGCGCGGATCGTCCGGCGCGGCATCACGGCCTTGCCGGCAAGGGCCGGATCGCCGAAGGCTACGATGCCGACTTGATGGTGATCGAGCCCGGCGATTTCCTCTTCGATCAGGCCGATATCGTCGATCGACCTGAATTGCGCTGGTCGCCCTATCACGGCCGCCGGATGCGCGGCCGCGTTGCCTCGACTTTCCTGCGCGGCCAACTGATCTGGGACGCCGGCAAGACCCTGTCGGCGCCGGGCACGGGACGTTTCATCCCGCGCGAGCGCCGCCGCTAAACCGACCGGCTCCCGAAGGGCGCCGGCTAGGTCGCGTAGTCCGGCTCCTTGCGGTCGAGGAGGCGCTTGAGCGCCGCGAAATGCCGTTGCGACGGAGTCGGCCCCGTATAGAGGTGGTCGTCCATGTAGTCGCGCTTGGTCTTCTCGACCACCGGCGTCGGCAACTGCTTCAGCCGCTGGCCGGTCCACATAGCGTAGATCTGCACCTGCGCGGCGCGCTCGATGTAATAGAGCTTGTCATAGGCTTCGGCGACCGTCGTCCCGGTCGTGGTGATGCCGTGATTGGCCATGAACAGAATGCTCTTGTTGCCGATGACACGAGCAAGCCGCTCGCCCTCGCCGGGGTCCATCGCCGGGCCGGTATAGGCGTCGTCATAGGCGATGGCCTCGGAGAGACCGACTTCGGTCTGGCCGATTTCCTTGATGCGCGGGTCTTCCAGTCGGGTCAGCGCACTCGCGTAGGGCATGTGGGTGTGGAACACGGCCTTGGCCTGCGGCAGCGCCTTGTGGATCGGCGCATGGATGCAATAGCAGGAGCGCTCGACGTCGCCCTCCCCGCTCTTCACCTCGCTGTCGTCGATGCCGACTTCCATGAAGGTGGAGGCCGTCACCTCTGACCAGTGCGTGCCGAAAGGGATCTGGTAGTAGCGGTCGCTCTGGCCCGGCACCACCAGCGTCAGGTGATTGAAAATGCCCTCGGAAAAGCCGTGCATGTAGGCCAGCCGATGAGCGGCGGCGAGATCGACCCGCGCCTGCCATTGCTCGTCGGACACGTTGTCGCGAACCGATTTCGGCGAAACCCTGTCGTGCATGCGCGTACTCCCTGGAGCGTTTTGTTATCCAGGAAGTATAGCGGATTTCACGCGCGACGGCGGCGGGAATTGCTGCGGGGGAGCTATCTTCTTTTGAAGGCTCGCTCCTACTTCCGTTCCAGGCAAGCCCGGCCCGGAACGCCGTCAGGCCGAACGCGCCAGCGCACCGTCGATCATGGCGATCGCATTCGTCACCCCGTAGACGGCGACGAAGGAGCCGAAGCGCGGACCTTTCTCCTGGCCCAGCAGGACCTGGTAGAGCATGTTGAACCAGTCGAGCGACACGCCGGGACGGCCGTCCTTGCCCTTCTTGACCGGATCCAGGAACGGCTGGCGGCGGCCGATCTCGTAGACCACGTTCTGGATGTCCTCGGCCGAGGCGCCGGATTCCATGTTGGAAAGCGCATCGCGCAGATCCTGCAACGCGGCGCGTTCGCCCTCGGTCGGCTCGCGGAACTTCTTCGTCGGCGCGACGAAGTCGCGATAATAGTTGATGGCGTAGTTCACCATCGCGTCCAGCTTCGGGTGCGTCTGCGGCGTCACGCCGGGGCGGTAGCGGCCGATGAAACCCCACAGCGTTTCGGCATTCTCCGCATTCGACGACGACACCAGCGTCAGCAGCATCTGGAACGTCACCGGCATGTCCGTCAGCGGCGGCTTGCCGGAGTGGATGTGCCACACCGGATTGGCCAGGCGCTGCTTGGTTTCCTGCTTCGGATAGCCCTCGATGAACTGCTGATAGTCGTCGACGTTACGCGGGATCACGTCGAAATAGAGCCGCTTGGCCGCCTTCGGCTCACGGTACATGAACAGCGACAGCGATTCCGGCGAGGCATAGCGCAGCCATTCGTCGATGGTCAGGCCATTGCCCTTGGATTTGGAAATCTTCTGGCCGTGCTCGTCGAGGAAGAGCTCGTAGTTGAAGCCTTCGGGCGGCGTGCCCCCGAGCGCCGCGCAGATCTTGCCGGAGAGCTTGACCGAGTCGATCAGGTCCTTGCCGGCCATTTCATAATCGACGCCGAGCGCATACCAGCGCATCGCCCAGTCCGGCTTCCATTGCAGCTTGCAATGACCGCCGGTCACGGGAAGCGTGACGCGCTCCTTTGTCTCCGGATCGTCGTAGGAAATCGTGCCGGCCCTGGCGTCGTGGTCGACGATCGGGACGTAGAGCACCTGGCCGGTGCGCGGGCAGATCGGCAGGAACGGCGAGTAGCTTGCCGCGCGTTCCTCGCGCAGGCTGGGCAGCATGATCTTCATGACCGCATCGAGCCGCTCCAGCATGCGCAGGAGCGCCGCATCGAACTTGCCTGACGTGTAGTAATCCGTGGAGCTGGCAAACTCGTAATCGAAGCCGAAAGTGTCGAGGAAGGCACGCAGCCGCGCATTGTTGTGCGCGCCGAAGCTGTCATGCGTGCCGAAGGGATCGGGTACCCGGGTCAGCGGCTTGCCGAGGTTCTTCTCCAGCAGCTCCTTATTCGGCACGTTGTCCGGCACCTTGCGCAAGCCGTCCATGTCGTCGGAGAAGGCGAGCAGGCGCGTCCTGATCTTGTCGTCGGTGAGCACGCGAAAGGCGTGGCGCACCATGGTGGTGCGCGCGACCTCGCCGAACGTGCCGATATGCGGCAGGCCGGACGGGCCATAGCCGGTCTCGAACAGCACCTCGTCCTTCGGTTTCTTCTTCAGCCGCGCGACAATCGCCTTGGCCTGCTCGAACGGCCAGGCGTTGGACTGCTCGGCGAGCGAACGAAGATCGTTGGGAGTGGCAAGTTCGGTGGCGGACATAACGGTCGGGTTCTCCAGAAGCGGCCGAAACTACCGCTTTCGCGCTGAAAAGTGAAATGGCGGCGGACACTGTCATTCCGGGAGGGCGGCAAGCACCGAACCCGAGACGTGCGCCTAGAACGGGCTGATCGAGAAATAGCGCAGCCACAGGTCGGTGTAGCGGCCTTTTTCCCAGACCCGGAACATTGCCCAGTTCAGGGCCTGGCGCAGCAGGTCATTGCCCTTGCGCACCGCGATGCCGACGCCTTCGCCGAAATAGCGGCTCTCCACGAACGGTCCGCCGGAGAAGGCGCAGCATTCTCCCGAGTCCGTGCCGTTGATCCAGAAGGCGAGCGAGATGGCATCGCCGAAGATCATGTCGACCTCGCCGCGGCGAAGCGCGATGCGCAGCGCGTCGTCATTGGCATAGGCGAGGATTTCGGCGTCCGTGAACATGGCCTTCAGATACGCCTCGTGCGAGGTGCCTCCGATGACGCCGACCTTCTTGCCTTCCAGATATTCCGGACGCACCTCGCCCATGACGGCATCGCGCCGCGACACGAAGCGAGCCGGCGCGCGGTAATAAGGGTCGGTGAAATCGAGGCGCGTGCGCAGTTGCGGCGTCACCGCCAGCGAGGCGATGATGGCATCGCCCCGGTTGGAGGTGATGGCGTCGACCAGGGTCTCGAAGCGGCGCATCTGGATGGTGCAGGTGATCTTGATCTCGTCGCACAGCGCGCGCGCCAGATCGACATTGAAGCCGGCCGGGTTGCCGTCCGGCCCGGTGAAGTTGAACGGCGGATAGTCGGTCTCGGTGAGGAAGCGGATCACGGTGATGCGCGACAGATCCGGCCGATCCGGCCGCCGCCTCGGGTCCCAGAAGCCGGGTACAGCCTGCGGCGCCGCCTCGATCCTGGGCGCAGGCTGCTGCTGGGCGCGGACTTCACCGCTCGGCCCCGCCACCAGCGCAGCCGCGAGCGCGCCTGCGAGCGCGGCGGTCATGAAACGAAAACGAAACGGCAAGGCGGTCAAAGCAGGCATCGAGGCAAGTTGTCCGGAATCCAGGGCCTTATAGACCATCCCGGCGGCGAAGCGAGGGCCGAAACAATCAAAAACACCAGAGCGTTTTCAAGCGAAGTGGAGACCGGTTCGCGTGAAGAAAACGCGTCAAATCGAGAATT
>JAHCKB010000224.1 GCA_026125985.1 Bradyrhizobium sp. | reverse complement strand
GGCCGAAACGGGCGGGGACGTCGTTCTAGGTTTTCTCTCGACGGATTTGCGGTGAGATGCGGCGGACCTCCGGGGCGCGGACTGGAACGCTGCCGGAGCTGACGCTAAGCTGGGCTTCAGCAGATCCGAGCGGCCGAGCAGAGCCGCCATTTCCGGGAGCGAAACAATGACGGAAGCCTCAGTCCCTGGGCACGAGGCGCGCGCGGCGGCAATCACTCGCGCCGCGCCGCTCGATCGCCTGATCGGCGAGGAACTGCCGATCTTCAGATCGGCGGCCGACGTGGAAGCATTCGAAAAGCAGGCATCCTTTGCCGAGCGCGTCGCCGCCGCCAGCACGTTCGATGCGTTGAGGCTGGGCGCGGCGCAGGACCCGGATGCGCCCGCAATCCAGTTCCTGCCCAATGCGAGCCATGAGGACGTTCCGGTCGTCATCACGCATCGCCAGTTCCTGGCGCGCGTGATTCAGACGGCAAATGCCTTCCACGAACTCGGCGTCGGTCCGAACGACGTTGTCAGCTTCCTGTTGCCGCTCGTTCCGCAGGCCTTCTTCACCGCGTTCGGGGCGCAGGCTGCCGGCATCGCCAATCCCGTCAATCCGCTGCTTGAACCGCACCAGATCGCGGAGATTCTCTCGGCGGCAAGAACCAAGGTGGCGGTGGTGCTGGGTCCGATGCCCGGTACCGATATCTGGGAGAAGCTTGTCAAGGTTCGCAGCCACCTCAAGGACCTCAAGGCGGTGGTTCAGGTGGCCGGGCCCGGCGATGAAGCAAACGGCGTCTATTCGTTCGACGCGCTGGTGGCCAAGCAACCGGCCGACCGTCTCGTCAGTGGACGCGAGATCCGGGCCAGCGACATCGCCGCCTATTTTCACACCGGCGGCACGACCGGCACGCCGAAACTGGTGCGGCACACGCATGTCAATCAGGTATCGCAAGCATGGGCCTTGAGCATCTTGCTGAACGGAATGCCTCGCGGCAATTTGCTGTTCGGCATGCCGCTGTTCCATGTCGGCGGCTCGCTGTCCCAGGCGCTGACGACGCTGGCGACGGGAGGCTGCCTCGTCGTCCTGTCACCGGCCGGGTGGCGTAACCCCGCGGCCATGCGCAATCTCTGGCCGTTGGTCCAGCGCTTTCGTCCGGGGATGCTGAGCAGCGTGCCGACGATCCTGGCGGCGTCGCTTGCAGTCCCTGTCGGTGACTACGATCTGTCGAGCTTGCGCAGCGTCGGCGGCGGCGGTTCGGCCATCCCCGTGGCGGTCGGCGCCGCCCTGCAGGAAAGGCACAAGGTGCCGGTCATCGAGGTCTACGGCATGACCGAGACCTCGAGCGTGCATACGCTCAGCTATCCGGACCGGCCCGTCCGCCTGGGCTCCGTCGGTCATCCCGTGCCCTACGCGCGCGTGCGCATCGTCAAGATCGATGCCGACGGCAAGCTGATCGGCGATTGCGCGACCAACGAGATCGGCGTCGTCGCGATGGCGGGGCCGGGCGTGTTCAGCGGCTATCTGAACGATGAGCACAATAAAGGCGCGTTCATCGAGCCGGGATGGGTCAATTCGGGTGACCTGGGCCGGCTCGACGAGGATGGCTATCTCTGGATCACCGGCCGGGCCAAGGACCTGGTCATACGCGGCGGTCATAATATCGATCCCGCGCCGATCGAGGACGTGCTGTTCCAGCATCCGGCTGTCGGACTTGCCGCCGTCGTCGGTCAGCCCGACGGCTATGCGGGGGAGTTGCCGGTCGCCTATGTCCAGTTGAACCCCGGCGCGACTGTTGCGCCGGGCGAACTCGAGGACTGGGTGCGGGAACGCACGCCCGAGCGCGCTGCCGTGCCGGTAGCGGTGATTCCGATTGCAACAATGCCGCTGACGGGTGTCGGCAAGGTGTTCAAACCGCAATTGCGATGGGATGCCACCAAGCGCGTCTTCTCGGGAATATTGCAGCCGCTGGCGGAGAACGGCGGGCATATCGAGGTGGCCGTCGGCGCGCATGGGACGCATGGCAGCCTCGCGACCGTGACGGTCTCAGGCGTCCCCGCATCCGGACGAGACGCGCTCGCGAAGGAAATTCACGCGGCACTCGATCCCTTCACGATTCGTCACGAGATCGAGTGGGCGTAGACCAAGCCAATTGCCGGTCGTGATGTCCTACTTGCGCAACGTGCTGGCGGCGCAGGTCTGTGAGAACTCGCCGGCCTTCTTCATCGTCTCCGGCGTCAGGGTCTCCTTGTTCTTGTCGAGGTCCTCGACCTGCATGAAGTCGGAGAAGGCGCGCGCATAGCAGTCGCAATAGGTCTGGAGCTGGCCGACGGTCATCGCCTTGTTGGTGGCATCCTTGACCTGGTTCTCGAGGCAGGAATCGTTGGTGCCTTTCAACAGCGCCGCCTTGTCGTTCGGCGAGAGCGGTGTCGCCAGAGCGGCCGTGCAGGAAGCAAGAACGAAGAGGGTGGTAAAGCTACTACGCATGGTCATTCCCTGATGCTTGCGGGTCATTCGATGTCGATGGTGACGGCAGACAGCTTCCAGAGGCCGTCCGACGGGATGAAGCCGAGCTGATATTTCACCTGCTTTGGCGTGGTCTCGAAACGTCCCTTCAGGCGCAGCACGCCGTTCTCGTCGATCTTGGCGTCGCCATCGGGCACGATCGGTTTTGCGACGATGGCGTCGAATACCGCGCGCTTGTCGATCAGGTCCTTGAACACGGCGCGCAGCTTCTCGGGCGGAAACTGCTCGCGAAACGGCTTCGATATCTTGGCGTGAAGAACGGTGAAATTGTCATAGGCCACCGCATCCGACAGCGTCACCAGGATGCTCTTGATCAGCACCTCCTGCACGAAGGGACTCGGCATGCCCTGGGCGGTGGCGCGAACCGGTGTCCCGGCAAGGCAGGCGGCTACAGCCAGGGCCGCGATCAGGCGAAACCGGAATAACAATGGCACAACAGGCATCGGAACGACCCCATCAAACAGCGCCGATGTCGGGGCCAGCCGGCCCTTGCCCGGAAAATTCCGGGAACCATGTCGGTCGCCTCTGCCCTACATAGATGAAAATCGGCAAATCGTCTCTGCCGAACTTGGCCGGCTAGCCCCGTTTTTCCCCCGGCGCCTGCGCATGGATGGCGAGCGCGTGCACTGAGCCGGCCAATTCCGCCGCAAGTGCCGTATTAATCATTCGGTGACGCTCGATCCGGCTCTTCCCTTCGAAGGAGGGAGACACAATATTCACTCTGAAATGCGTCTCGCCGCCCGGCCTGTGGCCGGCGTGGCCTTCATGCAAATGTGATTCGTCCGTGACGTCGAGGCTTTCGGGCAAGAAAGCTTCACGCAACTTGTCTATGATAGCTTCTCTTGTGCTCATGGCCGCGGCATTACGTCGGCAACCGTGTTTCGTCAATGGCGCGATATCAAGGAATCGCAATGTCAAGTCTTGAAGCCTTTCCCATTGCGTAGTGTAAGTCTGGCCATGGCGATCGACTCATCAAAGTTCTTCGACTCCATTCGCATCAAGCCCAACAAGCTGAGCGCGAAGGCGCAGGCGCGTGCCCGGGAAGAACAGATGGCGTGCGAATGGGCTGGCTGCCAGAACAAGGGCCCGCACCGCGCGCCGAAGGGCCGCGAGAATTCGCGCGAGTACTGGCACTTCTGCCTCGATCATGTTCGCGAGTACAACCAGTCTTACAATTTCTTCCAGGGCATGAATCCGGAAGATGTGGCGCGCTACCAGAAGGACGCACTGACCGGACATCGTCCGACCTGGAAGATGGGCGCCAATTCCGGCACCAAGGGCCAAGGGGCTGATGCCGCCTTCGACGCCGCTTCCGATCCTTTCCAGATGTTCGCCGAGATGAACGGCCGCGGACGCTGGCGCCCCGGTGCGCAGCAGGCCAAGGCCGAGACGCGCAAGGTGATGAATGCCGAGCGCAAGGCGCTACACGTCATGGGCCTGGCTGCTGGTGCGACGCTCGAAGAGGTCAAGATCAAGTACAAGGCGCTGGTGAAGCAGCATCACCCCGACGCCAATGGCGGCGACCGCTCGACGGAAGACCGCCTGATCGAGATCATCAAGGCCTACAATTATCTGAAGACGGTGGTGAAGGAGGTATAAGGCCTCGCACCCGTCGTCCCGGCTTTCGCCGGGGCGACAGCTTCTGTCTGCGCGGTCGACGCTACGCCGCCGGCCTTGCTCCGACATAGGACGAACTCGGCCGGATCAGTCGCCCGGTGCGGCGCTGCTCCAGTGCATGCGCGGTCCAGCCGGCGGCGCGGGCGACCGCAAAGATCGGCGTGAAGGCCTGGCGCGGGATTTTCAGGGCATCGAGCAGGATGGCAGTGAAGAACTCGACATTGGTCTCCAGCGGCCGGTCGGGATTCTTCCTGCGGAGTGCGGCGCGGATATAGGCTTCGACCTCGCCGGCGAAAGGAAGATCGGCGCCATCGGCTGCAAAGCGTTCGATCGCCGCCTTCAGCACGTCGGCGCGCGGATCGCGCACGCGATAGACGCGATGGCCGAATCCCATCAGCCGTTCGCCGCGCGCCAGTGCATCGTCGACCCAAGGCTGGATCCGTTCGCGTGTGCCGATCGCATCGAGCATTTCCAGCACGGGTTCCGGCGCGCCGCCGTGCAGCGGGCCGGTCAGCGCGCAATAGCCGGCGGTGATCGCTGCGAACAGATCGGCCTGCGTGGATGCCACGACGCGCGTCGTAAACGTCGAGGCGTTCATGCCGTGATCGCAGACGGTGACCAGATAGGCATCGAGTGCCGCCACCTCGCGCGGCTCCGGCCGCTTATTGTGCAGCATCCTCAACGTATCGGCGGCGTGGCTGAGCTTGGCATCGGGGGCGACTGGATCGGCGCCTTTCGCGCGTTGCACCAGCGCGCCTGCGATCACCGGAAAGGCGCCGACGATCGTCACTTCGTGATCGAGGCTGCTCTCGGCGCGCAGCCCGGCAATGGCGGCACGAAATCCGTCGACAATGGACATGCCGCGTGTGGCCGGCAGCAGATCGCCGAGTCGGGCGAAGGCGCGTTCGCGGGCCGCGCCCAGGCCGGCGCGCACATGGGCCTCGTCCGTCACGTGGCCGGTTGCGCCGCTCCAGAGCCGCGCGGTCACGCTCTCGAAACTCGATTGCCCAGCGAGCTGGCCGACATAGTCGCCCGCGATGATCAGCTCGCCGCGCTCGCCATCGACATGGCTCAGCACTGTCTCGGCGGCGGGCACGCCGTCCAGACCAATCTGGCTTTTGGTGAGGTGGATATTCATGGCCGCAATCTCCGGGTTCACGGAGACAAGGTCGGCTCACTCGACAACTTGATCAATCTTGATTATATAAATCAATATGAAAAAATCCGAGGCGCTTTATCTCTCCGCCCGCGAGGCCTCCGCCGAGCTGTCGATCTCGCCGGCCACCCTCTATGCCTATGTCAGCCGCGGGCTGATCCGCTCCGAGCCGTCACCGGACTCGCGCAGCCATCGCTACCGCGCCGAGGACGTCCGCGGTCTGAAGGAGCGCCGCGTGCCGGCGCCCGAGCCGAGGGGATTGCGCAGCTTCGATGCCGATCTGCCTGCGATGGATTCGGCGATCGCCACCATCACCGAAGCCGGCGCGATCTATCGCGGCGTCAACTGCGTCGAGCTCGCCGAGAAGGCCACGCTGGAGCACACCGCGACGCTGCTCTGGGACGTCACCAGCGTCGATCCGTTTGCGCCCGACAATTGCCCTACGGTGTCGGATGCCATGCGGACGATTGCGGAAGCCGCGCAGCGCGCCGCGCCGATCGATCGTGCCATCGCGGTGCTGGCGCTTGCGGCCAGCGCCGATCCGCGTGCCTTCACCCGCGCGCCCGACGGGCGTGCCATGGTGGGCGGACGCATCGTGCGCCTGCTGGTCGCCACCATGCTCAATCGCGCGCCGTCAGCCGAGCCGCTGCATCTTCAAATCGCACAGGCCTGGGCGCCGGACAACAAGCATGCACCGGACCTGATCCGCCGCGCGCTGGTGCTGCTCGCCGATCACGAACTCAACGCTTCCACCTTCACGGTGCGCTGCGCCGCTTCAACAGGCCTCAATCTCTACGACGCCGTCATCGCAGGCCTCGCCGCACTCAAGGGCCCGAAGCATGGCGGCGCCGGCGTGCTGGCATCGCGGCTGGTGAAAACACTGGTCGACAATGATGTCGCGCCCGTCATTCGCGAGCGCGTGGCGCTCGGCGAACGCTTTGCCGGCTTCGGGCACGGCGTCTACAAGCGTGGCGATCCCCGCGCGATTTCGCTGCTGGAAGCGCTGACGCGCGCAGGTGCACCGCGGAAGTTCACCAGGGAAATTCCCGAACGGATCGCGGAAGCGACCGGGGAATTCGTCAATATCGATTACGCGCTGGCTGTGCTGGTGCATGCGCTGCGGATGCCCGCAGGCGGCGAACTGGCGCTGTTTGCCATGGCCCGCAGCGTCGGCTGGATCGCGCATGCCAGCGAACAATTGCAGCATGGCAAGCTGATCCGTCCGCGGGCGCGTTATGTCGGCCCCGTGCCGGGCCGCAGCGCAACGGTGAAAAGCCTCTGAAGTATGACGAGATCAGGTTGAGCTGTTGCGGCATCGGGAATTCACCTCTCCCCGCAGAGGTGAACCGAGCGCGCGATCGATTCTGGCAAGACCAACGGGCCTCAGGACTACGCCGCAGGCGTTGACGCCCCGCGGCCTTGGCGCCTGCGGCGGACCTCCGACATCGCCAACGCTGCGATGATCGCGCCTCCCACGACTGCATAGATCCAGAGATGCTTGCCGACATGCTCATGCAGCGACAGTCCGGCATAAAGATGTAACGCCGAGACTGCCAGTACGCCGGGCAGGATGTGCGCCGGCGCCCAGAACAGGATCGCCACCGCGTTGACGCCGTAGAATTTCCACGGCGTCATCCCGAGCGCGCCGGCCGTGATCGGCACGAAAGCGCGGACCGGTGCCACAAAGCGGGCAAAGAAGACCGCGAGCGTGCCCCAGCGATGGAAGAAAGCTTCGCTCTCCCCGATCAGCCGCGGGTAACCGGACAATGGCCAGGTCGCGAGGATCTCGCGCTGCCTGCGGTGACCGAGCCAGAAAGCCGAGCCGTCGCCGATCAGCGCGCCTGAGATCGCGGCGGCCAGCACGCCCTCGAACCGCAACTCGCCGCCCGGCACCAGCGCGCTCAGCGCCAGGATCACGGTCGAGCCGGGGATGACGGTACCGAGCACAGGCACGGCTTCCAGCAGGGCCGCGACGAACACCGTCAGATAGCCCAGCCAGGCATGGGTCGAAACGAATGCGATCAGGGGGTCGAGCAAGGAGGTCACAAACAGCCCCGGGTTCGGCGGCACGCTATCGTGGCCGACCTTACCGCCCCCCGGCAGGGTTGAAAGACCCCGCCGGCAGCGTGCGGGCAAAAGTACGGCGTGATTCGCAGGGCAGCCTTCCAAAATCCGTAACCAGCACCTATCTTGATGAAAAGGCAGTAGAACTTTCGTTATGCGGCGGGCTTCTGCCGGCTCGCGCTCTCTGATAGGCTTTCTTTAGCTCCCAATCCGCAGCCATTCAGACAACCTGGTTTCGGAACGCGTCCGAGGCCTCGGAGGATTTATGACGACCGCCACCCTAAGCAAGAACCAAGAAGTCACCGGATTGCCCGACATGAAGGTGTCGGTCCGGCAGGTGTTCGGTATCGACAGCGATCTCGAAGTGCCGGCCTATTCCGAAGTGGACCCGCACGTACCGGAAGTTGACGCCGATTATCGCTTCGACCGCGCCACGACGCTCGCCATTCTCGCCGGCTTCGCCAAGAACCGCCGCGTGATGGTCACTGGCTACCACGGCACCGGCAAATCGACCCATATCGAGCAGGTTGCGGCGCGGCTCAACTGGCCTTGCGTTCGCGTCAACCTCGACAGCCACATCAGCCGTATCGATCTCGTCGGCAAGGATGCGATCGTGGTCAAGGACGGCAAGCAGGTCCCGGAATTCCGCGACGGCATCCTGCCGTGGGCGCTCCA
>JAHCKB010000223.1 GCA_026125985.1 Bradyrhizobium sp. | reverse complement strand
CGGTAGTCGCGGGGGAGAGATGGCCGAGACCATCTCTCCCCTCCACGGATCGGCAAGGCTTCATCCGCAGCCGATCACGACAGAGCGAGCGAAACTCTCCTTACTCATCACCGCCATGCGCAGGCATCTTGCGTCCTGTTGCTTCACCAGGCCGTGTTCGCCTGCGCTCAATTTCGCGAAACTACGAAGACGCTCGACGCAGGGCTTTATACTGCCTGGAAATTCGCATTCTCATTCATGGGCACTGCGGCCAACATAGTTGGAGTCACAACCGCGCGGATTGAGCGTTTCGTGGGCGCTTTCAAAGTAACCGTTATGTTTGTTTGCGCCCCGCATCCTGCCGGGTTGCGATCGCTGCCGATAAAACAGTTTGCGCTGAAAAAGCGATCGCATGATCGCGCGATAAAAAATCGAAGAGTCAAACGGAGGTCACAACAGACGCAATCTAACTTCCGCACTTCGGAAGCACGCTGTGCAAGTCGTCATTGCCGCCCGCCTATAGCGCTGCGCGGCAATTTCCACTAAGCTGTTGGGCGCTTTAATGCGTGCCCGGATACGATCGTCTCGGGAGCAAAAGGCGATCATTCGACCGCTTGACCCTTCCCATCCTCGTAGCTGGGACAATCCCGACAATGAGGAGATTTGGCTAGAGTTGGCGCGCGCCATCGGACGCCAAATTGCAAGGGATGGAAGAGACGGTTTGGGACAGCCGATAGGGGAACGACATGACGATGGTGTCACCCAAAAAGAGAGCCGTGATATACGCCCGTTATTCGAGCGACATGCAAAAGGCGACCTCGATTGACGGTCAAATATTGCTCTGCCGTAAGGTCGCCGAACGCAACAATCTCGATGTCATCGGTGAATTCGTCGATGCGGCGAAGTCCGGTCTGACCGAAGATGCGCGGGACGGCTATCAGCGACTGCTCGACGGCGTGCGGAGCCACGACTTTGATGTGATTATCGTCGAGCATTTTGACCGTCTGTCGCGCGATCCGGCAACGATCCAGCGTCTAAAGCAGATTTTCGAGTTTAATCGCGTCGAGCTGATGGATCAGAAGGGGATTTACGCGACCGCTACCGATATCAGCATCGCGAGTCTCTACAATACGATCTACAAGCCCCAGCTTGCCGAAAAGGTTCGGCGCGGGCACGACAACGCTGTGGTCAACGGGAAGATTCCCGGCTCGTATGCTTATGGCTATCGGCCGACGCCTGGAGCGCCGGGTGAGCGTTCGATCGACGAGAATGAGGCGAAGATCGTACTTCGTATTTTCGAGGAGTACGCCGCCGGTCGGTCAACCAGAAATATTGCCGCCGATCTCACGCGCGAAGGCGTGCCTACGCCCGGCGCCACTCGCCACAAGAACAAAGTTGGTCGCACGATCTGGAATCATCAGTGCATCACGGGTGGTCGTAACGGCCGCGGCATCCTCGGCAACGAGCTGTATGTCGGCGTGATCCACTGGAACGTTCGCTCAACAATTCTCAATCCGGAGACGCAGAAGAAGCAGAAGCGCCGCAATCCGGAGGAACATCACCTCATTGTCATGAAGCCTGAGCTTCGGATTGTTCCACAAAAGCTATGGGATATGACGCAAAAGCTACGCAGCGAGCGCGCTGTCCGTATGTTCGGACCGAGCGGCAAGCCGCGGCGTCGCGAGGTAGTTCCGCGCAACAATGAACATCCGCTTGCTGGGACCCTTCGATGTGGGGTTTGCAATGGCCACATGCGAATTGCGCAGTCGTCTCGCGATGGCGGCCCGCGCGCAGCATGCGCCAACGCGCATCAACGCGGGACCTGCGAGCATACCCGTAGCTTTGACATGGACGTCATACTCAAAGACGTTTGCCGCAACATCGATGTGAAGCTGCTCTCTCCAAAGGCCATCGAGGAAGCGATGAGCGCCTGGCAAGAAGAGCGCAAGAACGATCGAAAGAAAGGCAGCGAACGCGAGACGCTTGAACGTCGACGCCGCAAACTCACTGCCGAGATCGAACGCCTATCCTACGCGATCGCGAACAGTCGTCGTAAGCCCGATGAGCTACTGAAACTGATCGATGAGTGCGACCTGGAGCGAGAAAATATTGATGCGCGCTTGCAGTTGCTCGGCGACGGTAGCGGAAACGTGATCCCGTTCGACCATCCGAAGTTCGGAGAGCTTTACTGCTCGGAGGTTAAGAAGCTCGTCACAGCGCTCAAGACCAATCCGAAGGCGACCGAAACGCGAGTCGCTTTCCGCACCTTGATTGGCTGTATTGTAGTGCATCCAGGCCGCAAGCGGATGCCCTACGAATATACGCCGTACCTGAACAGTGCCGCGCTCTTCGGGAAGCAACTTTTCCCTGAAAAAGGCGGGAAAGGCAAAGAGATCGGCAAGTCTGCATACTACAACAATGGCGGGTCAGAGAAGTCCGTGTCCTCGTAATAGACGCGGATCTGCATGTGATGGCGGCCGTCGCGAATTTCGCCGTCGAGATTTGATGAAGTCATTTGTGAAGCCACGTGCAGCCCTCGCCTGAAAGCGCACGTTTTGCGCAAATTGCAGACGAGGTGCAAGCGCCTCAGGCGACCTGCGCCCTTGCCCCGCCAAGCGTGACCAGCACGATTTCCGGGGGAACTCCGAGACGGAACGGCATGATGCTGCATCCGAGGCCGCCGGAGACGACGACATCGCAATTCTTGCGGATGTGACCATAGGCGAGCTGCTGTCCGGAGGGTGCGATCGGCGACCAGCCGAGCAGGCGCACCTGCCCGCCATGGGTATGACCGGAGAGCTGCAACGCAACGCGTGAAGGCACGCGCTTCGCGATGTCGGGCTCATGCGCGAGCAGGATCAGCGGCGCGCTGTCGGTGACTTTGGCCAATGTCGCGCCGAGATCGTCGACGCCGACGCGCCGCACGGGGCGGAGGTGTCTCGCTGGCACATAGGCGAGCTGATCTCCGAGCCCGGCGAGCCAGAACGGGCGCCCGTCCTTGACGAGGCGCCTTGCGTCGTTCTCGTAGACGGGAATACCGGAAGCCTCCAGCGCCTGCCTCGCCACCGGATGGCCTTTGCCCTCCCGCTGCACGGCCCTGTCGTCCCACCAGTCATGGTTGCCCAGCACGGCATGGACGCCGAGCGGCGCCTTCAACCCGCCCAGCACCGGCGCCCATTCGGATGCAGGAATTGCGCGCGTGGCACGGCGCTGACTGACGACGTAGTCGCCGAGCAATACCGTGACGTCCGGCCGCAGCGCGTTGGTGCGCGCGACGATGCCCTCGATCCGCTTCAGCGACATCCAGGGATCGCAGGCGTGCAGATCGGCAATGACGGCGATCCTCAGCTTGAAATCGGACGGCCATTGCGGCGGCGCCAGATTGTAGCGCGTGACGTTCAGCCGCTCCGGCTCGATACCTACTCCATAGGCTCCGGTCGAGACGCCGAGCGCGCCGAACCCGCCCATCGCTTTCAGAAAACGCCGCCGCGTAAACATGTGAACCCGACTGTGATGCGGTGTGCAGGATGGCGGCCGATTGCAGCGGAATTCGGCCCGGGCTGTGCAGATTGTCTGCAGAGACTCAGTATTCCCTCACCAGCGATCGTCGCCGATCAGCGCGTCCAGCCGCGCCTTCAACTCGTCGGTCGCACGAAAATACCAGACGCCGCCGAGCAGGTCGCGAAACCGCTTGTCGGCGGCGGCCTCGCGCTCGATGCGGTCGATGGTCCTCATACTGATGACGTCCTCGAGCGGGCCCGCGGCCAGCATCGAAAGCAGCACCGGGTTGGCTTCGATCTTCAGGATCTCCAGGATGAGATCGATGGCGCGATCCGGATCGTCCTCGCGCAGTTCGCGCTCGTAGTCCATCAGCGCGAAGAAATTGTCGTCGCGGTCGCGATCGGACTTCGAATATTGCTCGACCCATGTGCGCGCGAGATCGGGCACCGACATCGCATCACAATCCAGCAGCTGCCGCGGCCGATGGCGCGCGATGTCATCGCGTTCCCAGGCGTCGCGATCCGCGATCGCCTCGATGCGGCGCTCGAACGGCTTGCCGGTGCCGAAGTGGACTCCCCCGAGCAGCCAGCGCAGCTTGGCATTGTTGCGCGCTTCGGCCTCGACGCGGTCGATCAGATCCGGGCCATGCGCAAACATCAGGGACAGCATCAGCTTGTCGTTGAGCAGCATCACCGTTGGCTTGTCCCGCTCGGTGGCGAGAACCTCGAGGGCGAGCGCGAGCGCACGATCGGGCTGGTCGCCCGGCAGATGATCGAAATAGACCTTTGCGGCCCAGACACTGCCGGTCTGGTCGCGCCGGCTGATGCGCTGCAGCGCGCTCCACATCGTCGCAAGTTGCGAGACCGGAAGCGCATCGAACAGGGCGTTGGCCTCTTCGTCGCCGGCAAGTTCCGGCACGGACGTGACGACAGCAGTTGCGTCTTCGGCAGGGACCATGGCTCGCTTCCCGTGGAGATGTCGGCCGGCCAGTGGCGGCCGCGCGTCACCTTAGTGGAGGGAGCCGGCGAGCAGGTTCGAAAGCGCGCAGGTTCGAAAATCAGTCGTCGCTGTCGCTTCCGAACAGTCCAAATTGCGCCGGATCCCGTGCCGGCTCGGCCAAGCCGAGGTGGCGGAAGGCATGCGAGGTGAGCAGGCGCCCGCGCGGGGTGCGCTGCAAATAGCCGCACTGGATCAGATAGGGCTCGATGATGTCCTCGATGGCGTCGCGCGGCTCCGACAGCGCGGCAGCCATGGTCTCGACGCCGACGGGGCCGCCGCCGTAGTTGAGCGCAATGGTCGTGAGGTAGCGGCGGTCCATGGCGTCGAGGCCGGCGGCGTCGACTTCGAGCGCGCTCAGCGCATGATCGGCGATGGCGCGATCGACGGAGTCCGCACTCGCAGCGGATGCAAAGTCGCGCACCCGGCGCAACAGACGACCGGCGATGCGCGGCGTGCCGCGGGCGCGGCGGGCGATCTCGTTGGCGCCGTCGACGGTCATGCCGATGTTGAGCACGCGGGCGCCGCGGGTGACGATCTTCTCCAGCTCTTCCTCGGTGTAGAAGTTGAGCCGCACCGGAATGCCGAAACGGTCGCGCAAGGGATTGGTGAGCAGCCCTGCCCGCGTCGTCGCGCCGACCAGGGTGAACTTTGCCAATTCGATTTTCACCGAGCGCGCCGCCGGCCCCTCGCCGATGATGAGGTCGAGCTGGAAATCCTCCATCGCGGGATAGAGCACCTCCTCGACCGCAGGGCTGAGGCGATGGATCTCGTCGATGAAGAGCACGTCGCGCTCTTCAAGATTGGTGAGCAGGGCTGCGAGATCGCCGGCCTTGGCGATGACGGGGCCTGACGTGGCGCGAAAGCCGACGCCGAGCTCGCGCGCCACGATCTGCGCCAGCGTGGTCTTGCCGAGGCCGGGAGGACCGACGAACAGCACATGATCCAGCGCCTCGCCGCGCTTGCGCGCCGCCTCGATGAAGATCGAGAGATTCTTGCGCGCCTGCGCTTGCCCGACGAACTCCGACAGCAGCTGCGGGCGCAGCGCCGTGTCGCCGACATCGTCGCTGCGGCGCTCGGGCGTGACGATGCGGGAGGGGGTGGTCACTTTGCCAGCTCCTTCAGCCCCAGCCGGATCAATTGCGCCGTCTCCGCATTGTCACCCGCGCTCCGCGCAGCAGACGCAATCGCGGCCGCGGCCTGCGGCTGGCCGTAACCGAGATTGACCAGCGCGGAGATCGCATCCGCCACCGGGCGCGGCGCGCGTTGGTCGTCGATGGCGCCTGCGAGGTGCACTACGGCGGGATCGACATTGGCGAAGGCGGGCGCCTTGTCCTTCAGCTCGGTGACGATGCGCTCGGCGACCTTGGGGCCGACGCCGGGCGTGCGCGCCACCGACGCCTTGTCGCGCAGCGCAATCGCGTTGGCGAGTTCGGAAGGCGGCAAGGTGCCGAGCACCGCCAGCGCGACCTTGGCGCCGACGCCCTGCACCGTCTGCAGCAGGCGGAACCATTCGCGCTCGTGATCGGTGCGGAAGCCGAACAGCTTGATCTGGTCTTCGCGCACATAGGTCTCGATCGACAGCACCGCCGCCTCGCCCGGCGACGGCAGCGCCTGCAGCGTGCGCGCCGAGCAATGCACCTGATAGCCGACGCCGCCGACATCGAGGATGACGAAGTCTTCGCCGTAGGAATCGATCAGGCCCTTCAGCTTGCCGATCATGATGAAGCCTCGAGGTCGATCGACATTATTTTCTCGTCATGCCCGGGCTTGTCCCGGGCATCCACGCCTTTCTTCTCCTGCTGCCAAGACGTGGATGGCCGGGACAAGCCCGGGCATGACACCAGGGTGAAGTGATTGCCTATCATGCGCCAGCCACTTTCAACCGCAGCTCGACGCCGGCGCGATGGTGGGCGTGGGTGATGGCGATCGCGAGCGCATCGGCCGCATCGGGCGATTTCGGATCGGCCTTGGGCAAAAGAATCTTCAGCATCACCGCGATCTGGTTCTTGTCGGCATGGCCCGCGCCGACCACGGTCTTCTTCACCTGGTTCGGCGCGTATTCAGCAACGGATATGCCGAACATCGCGGGCGCCAGCATGGCAACCCCGCGCGCCTGCCCGAGCTTCAACGTGGCGACGCCGTCCTTGTTGACAAAGGTCTGCTCGACCGCGGCCTCCGCCGGCCGGTAGTCGCCGAGCACGGCGGCGAGCCCCTCATGGATGGCAAGCAGGCGGCTTGCCAGCGGCAGGTCGTCGGGCGGCTCCACCGATCCGCAACCGACGAAGGAGAGACGGTTGCCCTCGCTCTCGATGACGCCCCAGCCGGTGCGGCGCAGGCCCGGGTCGATGCCGAGGATACGGACGGGTTGGCGAATCGGAGGCGGTGCCATCGGGTAGTGATAGCGCCACAGTGACGTGAACGAAACATAAACAAGAGGGACAAAACCCGCTTTTCCCGTCATTGCGAGCGAAGCAATCCGGCTTTGCCGCCACAGGAAAACTGGATTGCTTCGTCGCCTGCGCTCCTCGTAATGACGGCCGCTAGCCGCCCATCTTGGCGACCAGCGCGTCGGAGACCTCGAAATTGGCGAACACGTTCTGGACGTCGTCATGTTCGTTGAGCAGGTCGACCAGCTTCAAGAGCTTCTCGCCGGTCTCGTCGTCGACGGCGATGGTGTTCTGCGGCTTCCAGGTCATCGCCGCCTTGCGCGGCTCGCCGAATTTCGCCTCCAGCGCCTTCGCCACCTCGCGGAAGGTTCCCTGCGAGGCGTAGATTTCGTGGCCGCCCTCATCCGACACCACATCGTCCGCGCCCGCTTCGATGGCGGCGTCGAGCATCGCGTCATCGGAAGCGACGCTGCGGTCGAACTCGATGATGCCGGTGTGGTCGAACATGAAGGAGACCGAGCCGGTTTCGCCGAGATTGCCGCCGGACTTGGAGAACATCGAGCGGATGTCGGAGGCGGCGCGGTTGCGATTATCGGTCAGCGCCTCGACGATGACGGCGACGCCGCCCGGCCCATAGCCCTCGTAGCGGATCTCGTCATAGTTCTCGCTGTCCGAACCCGCCGCCTTCTTGATGGCGCGCTCGATATTGTCCTTGGGCATGTTCTCCTGGCGCGCGGCCAGCACGGCGGCGCGCAGCCGCGGGTTCATGGCGGGGTCCGGGGTGCCGAGCTTGGCCGCGACCGTGATTTCCCGCGCCAGCTTGCCGAAAAGCTTCGACTTCTGGGCATCCTGCCGCCCCTTGCGGTGCATGATGTTCTTGAATTGGGAATGGCCGGCCATGGCTTGGTCTCGAGATTCGTCCGGAGGATGGGGTGGGAAAGCGCGGCCTTATAGTCCGCGAACCGGGCAAAATCAAAGAAGTGTCCGCGGAAGACTACGACTTTCGCCCAAAGGTTGGGCATCAGTCAGGTCTTGTTAACCATGATTTCATGCGCGGATGAGAGGATGCCGATGGAGACTTCAACTATCGAGAGCACCTTCATGGCGTTTGGCCTGTTTCGGAAGCGCCCGGCGGACTCCAACGCGTCCGCCGAAAAATCGGCTGGCGAGCCCAA
>JAHCKB010000222.1 GCA_026125985.1 Bradyrhizobium sp. | reverse complement strand
ATGCCGCGATCGTCATGATCGAGAACGCGCACAAGCACCTCGAGCGCGCCGAGCCCGGAAAGTCGCGGCTCGACATCCTGATTGAGGCGGCCTCCGAAGTGGGGCCCGCGCTGTTTTTCAGCCTGCTGATCATCACGGTGTCCTTCATGCCGATCTTTACGCTGGAGGCGCAGGAGGGGCGGCTGTTCAGCCCGCTGGCCTTCACGAAGACCTTTGCGATGGCGGCGGCGGCAATGCTGTCGGTTACCCTGGTGCCGGCGCTGATGGTGATCTTCGTGCGCGGCAAGATCGTCCCCGAGCACAGGAACCCGATCAACCGCTTCCTGATTCTTCTGTATCGTCCGGTGATCCATGGCGTGCTGCGCGCGAAGATGCTCGTCGTGCTGCTCGCCGTCGGCGCGCTCGCCGTCTCGGTCTGGCCGGCCGGCCGGATCGGCACCGAGTTCATGCCTAACCTCAACGAGGGCACGCTGCTCTACATGCCGACCACGCTGCCCGGCATCTCCGTGACCAAAGCGGCCGAGCTGATGCAGACACAGAATCGGATCATCCGGTCCTTTCCCGAGGTGGCCTCCGTCTACGGCAAGGCCGGGCGGGCCGCGACCGCGACCGATCCTGCGCCGAGCGAAATGTTCGAAACCGTGGTCAATCTCAAGCCGAAGGAGCAGTGGCGCGACGGCCTTACCGTCGACAGTCTGATCGCGGAAATGGACAGGGCGCTTCAGTTTCCGGGGGTGTCGAATGCCTGGACCATGCCGATCAAGGCCCGCATCGACATGCTTTCGACCGGCATCCGCACGCCCGTCGGCGTCAAGGTGATCGGCACCGATCTGGTGGAGATCGACAGGCTCGCCAAGCAGATCGAGCAGGTGCTGAAGGCCGTGCCGGGCACGTCGTCCGCCTACGCCGAGCGCAGCATCGGCGGTTACTATCTCGAGATCGCGCCCGACAGGCCGGCGCTGGCGCGCTATGGCATGATGATCCAGGACGTGCAGGACGCCATTGCGACGGCGCTAGGTGGACAGACCGTGACTACGACGGTGGAGGGCCGGCAGCGCTTCACCGTCAACATGCGCTACCCGCGCGATCTCCGCGACAACCCGAAGGCCATCGCCGACGAGATCCTGGTGCCGATGCCGGCGGGCGGCGCCGTGCCGCTCGGCGAGGTCGCAACCGTCAAGCTCGCGCGCGGGCCGACCTCGATCCGCACCGAGAACGGGCAGCTTGCAACCTACCTCTACGTCGATATTCGTGACCGCGATCTCGGCGGCTATGTCGCGGATGCAAAGAAGGCGGTGCAGGCGAGCATTGCGTTCCCGGCCGGCTATTACGTGGTCTGGAGCGGCCAGTACGAATATCTCGAGCGTGCCACTGCACGGCTCAAGATCGTCGTGCCGGCGACGCTGTTGATCATCTTCCTGCTGCTCTATCTCAACTTCCGCTCGATTGCAGAAACCCTGATCGTGATGCTGTCGCTGCCGTTCGCGCTGGTGGGCGGAATCTGGCTGATGTGGTGGCTCGGATTTAACCTGTCGGTGGCAGTGGCTGTCGGGTTCATCGCGCTGGCCGGCGTTGCGGCCGAGACCGGCGTGGTGATGCTGATCTATCTCAACCACGCCTTCGAGGCGGTCGCGCAACGCCGTGCTGACGAGGGGCGGGCGTTGAGCAGGGGAGATCTCCACGACGCTATCATGGAGGGCGCGGCCGAGCGCGTACGGCCGAAGATGATGACGGTAGTCGCAATCATGGCGGGGCTGTTGCCAATCATGTGGAGCTCGGGGACGGGGTCGGAGATCATGCAGCGGATCGCCGTTCCGATGATCGGCGGCATGATCTCGTCTACGGTGCTGACGCTCGTGGTCATTCCCGTGATCTTCGCGATCGTAAAGGGCGCCGGACTGAAGGAAGGATCCGCCAAGGAGGCGGCGGGAGCCGCGGCGGCTGCCTGACGTCGACCGGGCGGAAGGCAGCGACACCCGCCGGGTATTGCATCGCTTCGCAAGTGCCGCTGTAATTCTCCGATGCAGGAAGCGCAATCGATTCTGGTCGGCTTGATCGGTGCGGGCATTCAGTCCTCGCTGTCGCCGGCCATGCACGAGCGCGAAGGGGCGGCGCAGGGGGGTCGCTACAGCTACCGCCTGATCGATCTCGATGCGCTCGGACTGACTGCGGCGGCGTTGCCCGATCTCCTGGTCTCCGCCGAGCGGCAGGGCTTTGCCGGGCTGAACATTACCTTTCCCTGCAAGCAGGCGGTGATCGAATGGCTCGATGAGCTCAGCCCTGACGCGCGCGCCATCGGTGCCGTCAACACCGTGCTGTTCAGGGACGGACGCCGCATCGGCCACAACACCGACTGGTCGGGTTTTGCGGAGAGTTTTCGCCGCGCGCTGCCGGACGTCCGGCGCGAAAGGGTGGCCTTGTTCGGAGCCGGCGGCGCCGGTGCCGCGGTCGCACATGCGCTGCTCACGCTGCAAGTGCGCGTACTGGCCGTCGTCGACGTCGACGCCCGTCGTGCGCGCGAGCTTGCGCGTGGTCTGTGCGAACGCTTCGGTGCCGGTCGCGCGATCGCAATCGACGATCCGGCTGCGGCCATCGGCGGTGCCGACGGCATGGTGAATGCGACGCCGGTAGGCATGGCAAAGTTTCCGGGATTGCCGCTGCCGCAGGCACTGTTGTCGGGCAATCTCTGGGTGTCCGAGGTCGTGTACTTTCCCTTGGAAACGCAGCTGCTCAAGGAAGCCCGAGCGCGGCGTTGCCGGACCATGTCCGGAGCCGGCATGGCGGTGTTCCAGGCGGCCGAGGCTTTTCGTCTGTTCAGCGGACAGGCCGCGGACGGTGATCGCATGCTGGCGCATTTTGCCGAGCTCACGTCCTGAGCGGCGAGCGCCGCATATCCTGCGTCTCCTGGCGATTAACCGTTCGCGGCCAGTCCCGACGGTCCGGACCTGCCGAACGTCGGACGGTGTGCGTTAACGTTCCGCTAACTGACTTTCCTAACGCGCCTTTTGGCGATGTTCCGCTAAGTGGGCGGCAACAGGGACAGAATAATGCCAATCGGCTCGTCATACGGCGTCGACGAGGTACGACGGATGCTATCGAAGGCGCGATCTTCGATCCGCGGACGTATGGGCGCCATTCAGTGGCTCATTCTTTGCGGTGCCGCGCTGGTGCTGGCGATCGCGCTGGGCTCGGCGTATCTGGCGCTGGAATATCGCGAGCGCGCCATCAAGGCGGCCGAACGCGATCACACCAACACGGCGCTACTGCTGTCGCGTCATTTCGATCAACAGCTTTCCGATCTGCAGTACGTCCACAAGGACATCCTCGACTATGTGCGGGAAGGCGGGTTCGACACGGCAGAATCTTTCGAAAGGCAGATGTCGCTGCTCTCCACTCACGAGATGCTGCGCACGCGCCTTGCCGCACTTCCCCATGTCGGGGCGCTCAACATCTTCAACAAGGACGGCTGGCTGATCAACTCCTCGGAAATGTGGCCAGTACCGGACCTCAGCATCAGGGACCGCAACCACTTCCTCGAGTTCACCTCCGGGCGGGCGACGCCGGAAGTGCTCGTCGAACCCGTGATCACCAAGTTGACCGGAGTGTGGACTACCGTTTTCGTCCGCAAGATCGTGGGCCGTGAGGGAAACATCATCGGTTTTGCCAGCCGCGGTGTCGAGCCCAGCCACTTCCAGACCTTTGTCGCTTCACTGGCGCTCGACAGCGACACCACGATCTCGATGATTCACCGCAACGGCACCGTGATCGCGCGTTATCCGCACGAGCCCGCCATGATTGGTCGCAACGTGTCGAATTCTTCCGCATTCAGGCGTGCCGTGGAGAACAGCGGCAACATCTCCGGACGGTTCGTCGGTCTCAGCGGCGAGGACAAGGTCGGCGCGGTCCGTTCGCTGCACAATTTCCCGATCATGATCGTATCCACCACCAAGACCGCGACCGCTCTGGCGGATTGGCGGGCACAGACCCGTCTGCAGTTCGCTGCCGCGGCGCTGGCGGTGATCGTGGTCGTCCTGATCATCTCCCTGATCGTGCGCCAGTTGCGGCGCCAGCACCATGCCGCGCAGGCATTGCTCTCGGAGAAGAGCCAGCATCTCGACACCGCCATCAATAACATGACGCAGGGCCTTCTGCTGTTCGATGCCCAAGGCAGTCTCGTGATCTGCAACCGGCGTTATATCGAGATGTTCGCGCTGTCTCCGGACATCGTGAAGCCCGGCTGCAAGCTGCATGACCTGATGCGGCACCGCAAGGAGAGAGGTACGTTTTCCGGCGACATTGACAGTTACTGTGCCCAGTTCCTCGATCGGCACGGCGATGAGACGAGGGACATCGTAGTCGATGTGCCTGACGGTCGCGTCATTCACGTGATCTACAAGCGCTCGCCCGATGGGGGCTGGGCCACCACTGTGGAGGACATCACCGAACGGCGTCGCGTCGAGGCGAAGATCGAACATCTGGCGCACTACGATTCCCTGACCGGCCTGCCGAACCGCGCCCTGTTCCAGCAGCATGCCGATGAGCTGCTTCAGCACACGGCCTACACGCGTTTTGCGATCCTCTATATCGATATCGACGAATTCAAGCGGATCAATGACTCGCTCGGACACACGATCGGCGACGAGTTTCTTAAGGCCGTGGCGGCGCGTCTGCATCAGTCGGTCGGGCGCGACGACTTCGTGGCCCGGCTCGGCGGCGATGAGTTCGCCGTCGTGCAACGCCACGCCCATTCCGAGGACGAGGTCGAAGCCCTGGTCGCGCGCATCTATGCGGCTTTACGCACGCCGTTCGACTGTCGCGGCCACAGCCTGTCGGCAGACGCCTCGATCGGCATCGCGCTGGCGCCGGACCACGGCGGCGATCTGCACGGTCTGCTGAAGTGCGCGGATCTCGCGATGTACGCGGCCAAGGCTGCCGGCCGCCGCACCCACCGCCTGTTCGAGCCTTCGATGGAGACCGAAGCCAATCAACGCCGAGCGCTGGAGCTCGACCTGCGCGCTGCGATCGCCGAGGGCGGTTTCGAACTCCACTATCAGCCACTGGTTGACCTTTCCACCAGTGCAGTGACCGGCTGCGAGGCGCTGCTGCGCTGGCGTCATCCCCGTCGAGGCATGGTGTCGCCCGCCGAGTTCGTGCCGATCGCGGAGGAGACCGGCCTGATCGAGGAAATCGGCGACTGGGTGTTGCGTACAGCCTGCGCGGAAGCCGCCCAATGGCCGGACCACGTGCGTATCGCAGTCAACGTCTCGCCGATTCAGTTCCGTACGCAGGCGCTGTCTCTCAAGGTCGCCGCGGCGATTGCCGAGACCGGGCTCGATCCACGCCGGCTGGAGCTCGAGATTACCGAAGCGGTGCTGATCGCCGACGACGACGCCGCTCTGGTCGCGCTCAATCAGCTCCGCGAACTCGGCGTACGCATTGCGCTTGACGATTTCGGCACCGGATATTCCTCGCTGAGCTATCTGCAGCGCTTTCCGTTCGACAAGATCAAGATCGACCGCAGCTTCGTGAAGGAACTGGCCCGTGGAACTTCGATCATCAAGGCGGTGGTCTCGATCGCCGCCGACCGCAACATGGTGACGACCGCAGAGGGTGTGGAGACCGATGAGCAGCGCTCTGTCGTGCATGCGCTCGGCTGCACCCAGATGCAGGGCTATCTGTTCAGCCCGCCGCGCCCGGCGCGGGAAGTGCGCCCTCTGTTCGCCGTCCAGGGCGAGCGAAAGCGCGCCGTGGGCTGATCGGCCTTACCTGGCCTTGCTGCCGCAATTATAGGCCTTGCGGAAGCCGGCCGCCCGGGCGTCCTCCTCGGAACAGAACCAGCGCTCCGAATTGTTCAGGCCGGGATAGGAGCGGCAGGTCCGCAAATGATAGATGCCGACGTTGCCTGTGACGCGGGCGCGCAGGGCATATTTACCCTTGATCGCACAGCCGGGCGGCATCACGGGATCGGCTGGAAAAAGAATGTCGCGAATTTGCTGATCGCGGTCGGCGCGACACGAACTGCCGAGCAGGGCGGCATCCTTCTTCCACATGCGGAAGTCGGCAGGCGCGGTGAAGCAGCCCTTCCAGAGACCAAGGCGCTCGGCCTTTGCGGCCGCCTCGTCGGCCTTGTACTTCCCTTTGGGGTCGGCGAGTGCGAGACCCTTTTGTACCAGCAACTGGCCGAGATTCGCCGTCTCGCCTTCGACGATGCACAGACCCAGGCGCCGCTTCTTGAATCTGGGATCTGGGCCGAGGTCGCCGCAGCGGACTTGCTTGCCGCCGATCAGCCTGGCGAGCACGTCTCGCGCCTCGACGCCGCAGGTCCAGCCGTCGGCCTGCGCGTTGATGCACATCTGGTCAACCGCGGGGGCGTCGATGCCGTCGAGCCGGAACACGTTGCCGGCAAGTTGCAGCGTGCCGCCGTCCTTCACCGTTGCGGTCGCGGCAAGAGCCGGCGACGCCAGCGTGCAGAGCAGGGAGAGGGCCGAGGCGACAAGGGAGGTTTGGAACCGCATGGCAACACCATTTCCATTCACGAAGGATTTCCTAGCACAGGCTGGAGCCTTTTCGGTTCTGATTGCCTGAAAGTGCCGCGGGACTCGCAAGGTGACTATTTTCCGGCGGCGGCCCGGCCAACAAAGACCAGAGCGACGGTGGAAACTACAAGGCTCAGGGTCAGCAGGATCAGGCCGAGCCCCAGCGCGAGCGCTAGATCGCCTTTGCTGGTCTCAAGTGCAATCGCCGTCGTCATGGTGCGCGTGAAGCCGGCGATATTGCCGCCGACAATGATGATGGCGCCGACCTCGGCAATGGCGCGGCCGAAGGCAGCCAGAAAGGCGGTCAGGATCGAGCCGTGCGCGAGCGAGAACATCAGCCCGATGCTGCGCAGGGTGGAGAGGCCGTCGATGCGCGCGAGGTCCGAATACTCCGCCCACAGTAGCGAGGCCGGCCGGTGCACTAGCGCCACCACGATGGGGGTCGCCAGCACCGCCTGTGCGATGATCATCGCAGTCGGTGTGAACAGAAGGCCCGCCGGCCCCAACGGGCCCGAGCGCGACAGCAGCAGGAAAACGCCAAGCCCGGCGACGACCGGAGGCAGCCCGAGAAAGGCATTGGTGACCACGATGACGGCCTGGCGTCCCCGAAACCGGGTCACCGCAAGGAAGGCGCCGAACGGCGCGCCGACCACGAGCGCGATCAGGCTCGCCGTGAGGCTCACCCGCAGCGACAGCGCCACGATGTCAGACAGTTCCGGGTCGAGCCGCACAATCAGCGCAAAGGCGGAAACGACGGCCTGGGTGAAATCGTTCATGCCTGTTCTGTTGGCGACAGCGGGGGGTATCGGGGAACTTTGTTCTGCTCCGGAGAACAACGGAGGCGGTTATTTATTACCCCGCGAGAACCAAAAAATTTTCTACGGAGCCCGTTGACGGCATCAGAACAAAATAAGAACATTATCACTTTCGCTTCACCCCGGAATTGCTTCATGACGTCCCAGCCACAGCCCGATGACGCGCCCGACACCGGGCTGGAGAGGGCGGTCGAGGAAGCCATCATAGCCTGTGGCGGCGATTTGAGGGCGACCATCCGGGCGTTGATCGTGGCCAACAACTACTTGGAAAATGAGGTAGCCGAACTGATGAAGGCCGTCTCGCACGCCTATGCGCGGGGACGCTTCCACAGCTATTCGGGCTGAGCGGCATCGAATCGCGCCCAGGGGGCGGAACGGCTCAAGGCGTATCCGACAGGCCACTAATACCGTTGCCTCGGCTTGGTTTTGCTGTACCACAGGCGGCGAGGAAACCCGCCGAAAAGCCCAAGCCCGTAAAGAACATGTTCAAGAAAATCCTGATTGCAAACCGCGGCGAGATCGCCTGCCGGGTCATCAAGACCGCCCGCCGCATGGGGATCGCAACGGTCGCCGTCTATTCCGAGGCCGACCGCGACGCGTTGCATGTGGAGATGGCCGACGAGGCGGTGTTCATCGGGCCGCCGGCAGCGGCCGAAAGCTATCTCGTCATCGACAAGATCGTGGAAGCCAGCCGCAA
>JAHCKB010000221.1 GCA_026125985.1 Bradyrhizobium sp. | reverse complement strand
TCAGGATCGAAAGCAGGATGGTCCAGACCTTCAGCGCATTGCGTTTTTCCATGACGAGCGCCGAATGCAGCAGCGCCGTGCCGGAAAGCCAGGGCATCAGCGAGGCATTCTCCACCGGGTCCCAGAACCACCAGCCGCCCCAGCCGAGCTCGTAATAGGCCCAATAGGACCCCATCGCGATCCCGAGCGTCAGGAAAATCCAGGCGACCAGTGTCCACGGCCTCACCCAGCGCGCCCAGGCTGCGTCGATCCGCCCCTCGATCAGGGCAGCGACTGCGAACGAGAATGAGATCGAGAAGCCGACATAGCCGAGATAGAGCATCGGCGGATGCACGGCGAGTCCGATGTCCTGCAGGATCGGATTGAGATCGCGTCCCTCGATCGGCGGCTGTGCAATGCGCGCAAAGGGATTTGAGGTGAGCAGGATGAAGAGATAGAAGGCCGCCGCGACCCAGGCCTGCACCGCCAGCACATGGGCGCGCAGCGAGAGCGGCAGGTTGCTTCCGAACATCGCAACAAGCGCGCCGAACAGCGCCAGGATCGTCACCCACAGCAGCATCGAGCCTTCGTGGTTACCCCAGACGCCGGTGATCTTGTAGAGCAGCGGCTTTGCAGAATGCGAATTCTCGAAAACGTTGACCACGGAAAAATCCGAGGAGACGTGCAGCGCGGTCAGGAGCGCAAAGGACGCACCGACAAAGACAAGTTGCGCCAGCGCGGTCGAACGCGACGTCTCCATCAGAGCGACGTCGCCGCTCCGCGCGCCGACGATCGGCACGATCGACTGGATCAGCGCAAGTCCCAGCGCCAGCACCAGCGCGTAGTGGCCCGCCTCCGCGATCACTTCGATGCTCCAGGTTTGGCGCCGTAGTCGTCCTTCCAGTGGCCCTGCTTTTTCAGGGCATCTGCGACATCCTTCGGCATGTAGGTCTCGTCATGCTTGGCCAGCACGGTGTCGGCGTGGAAGGTACCGGAAGCATCCAGCGCACCTTCGGCGACAACGCCCTGCCCTTCGCGGAACAGATCCGGCAGAATGCCCTTGTAAGTCACGGGCAGATTGGCGCTGCCGTCGGCAATGCTGAATTTGACCTGGAGATCGGCGCCGCGCACGAGCGAGCCCGGCTGCACCAGGCCGCCAAGGCGGAAGCGCTTGCCGGCGGGAATCTGCTTCTCGGCCGCCATCGACGGCGTCGAGAAGAACACGATGGAGTCTCGCATCGCGTTCAGCATCAGCGCCGCCGCCACCGCGAGCACCGCGAGCGCGCCACCGATCATCGTCAACCGACGTTGCTTGCGTGTCATGCCGGGCCCTTGTTCCCCTGCGAGATCATCCATCCATCCCCAGATTCCTGAGGCCCTCATTGAGCTGTCGCAAGCGCTCCGTGTCGTTCGCCACCGCCTGTCGCGCACTGGTGCGCGCGCTGGCCGCCTTCTCGCGCTCGCCCATCACCAGATAGGCGCGCACCAGCCGCAGCCAACCCTCGACATCATCGCCATTCTGTTTCAGCCGCTCCGCCAGGCGATCGACCATGCCGCGGACCATGGCATTGCGATCGGTATCGGTCATCTCCTTTGCAGCAGCCATGGCCTCGCTGGAGAGCGCGGGAGCAACGCCGTCGACTCGCGCCAGCGCGGTCTGCACCAGCGGACGCCATGGCGCATCTGCCGGTCCCTTGGCCAGCATCGCCTTCCAGATCGACGCGGCATCGGCGCTGCGACCATCCTGCTCGGCGGCAAGGCCGAGGAAATAGCTCGCCTTCGCCTCGTCGGCATTCATCGCCACCGCACGCTCGAATTCGCTCTTCGCCTCGCCGGTGACGACGCCGCCGGCAGCTCCCACCAGTGCTTCACCGAGGTCGGCGCGGCGTTCGGAACTGTCGCCGCCGTAAGTGATGGCGTTCCGCCAGGCGCGCACCGCATCGTCGTAGCGGCCAAGCCGCGCCAGCACCGGCGCCAGCACCGTCCAGCCGCGCCCGTCGGACGGATTCTTTTCCAGATGCGCCTCGACCTGCGCGACCAGATTGACCAGCGGCTGCTGGCTATCGGTTGCCTTCGAACGTGCTGCAAGCGGAAAATCGCCGAGCTGCGGTGAACCGAGCGGCAGATAGAAGGCAAGCGCAGCGAGCGGGAGCCCGACCAGCGCGACGGCGGCAACCGCTCGGCGCAGCAACGGATTGGGCGTTGCTGCGGGTCCCGTTTGGGCATTGGTTGCGGCGAGCAGACGGCGGCTGATCTCGATGCGCGCCTGCTCCGCTTCCGCAGCGCCGATCAGTCCGTCCGCAAGGTCGCGATCGACCTCGGCAAGCTGGTCGCGATAGACCGACGCTTCCGTACCGTCGGCTTGCGGCCGGGATCGACGGCCGAGCGGCCACAGCACGGCAAACACCGCCGCGACCGTCATCAGCGCGAACACGAACCATGGACTCATCGAAGCGGGTTCCGGTGAAATGGCGCTTTCCCGGGAAAGCACCATTGCGCCGCTTTATACTATCGCCGGCAGACCGGGCAATTGACTTTTCTCATGCTTTCCCAGCCGGAAACCATGGCAAAATCACGCAAATCCGGCCGGTCAGCCGACGTTGAATGATGAACTCTGCGCGACGCGCGCGCCATGCCCGTTCAATGCCAGAAGGTAATAGGTTCCCGACTTGAAAGAAGCCGGCAGCCTGAGCCGAACCATGCCATTGGGTGCGCGCGACGTGATGCTCGCAACCGGTTCCGGCAACGGGAGACCGTTTTCGATGTCGACCAGTACAACCTTGGCGCCGATCATCAGGTTCTGGTACGTCGCCGAAATTACCTGGCTCTCAAATTCTTTGAAATGAATAGCCGAAAGCATTCGGCATAGCTATGTCGCGCGCCGCTGCCAGTCAATCAAAAATTGTATGAACTATATTTGTCACTTCTGGCTGGCTTTGGCAGCGGGCTTGCGGTCGCCGATCACCGCATTCTCCGCGGCGCGATTCATCAGCGAGGCATAGTCGGAACCGAACAGCACCTCGCAGAAGCGGATTGCCGCCTTCGCCTGCTGCTGACGGAAGGCGCGCCCCTTCTCATTGCGCAACGATTGCACCAGCGCCTCGGTCGACTGCTCGACATAGTGCTGCAAGTCGGAATAAGTGCGCAGCGTCACTTCGTTGATGGCGAGTTCGCTGGCAAAGGTACGGCACAACGCGACGAAGTCGATCAGGCCCGCCGTTTCCTCAACCTCCGACATGTCGATCCTGGCGCCGACGGTAATGTCCTTGTCGGCGCGCTGGCGCAGGATGCGGCGAACCCGACCGGGGACACTCTCGATTTCCGACTGCAACGAGTTGGAGATGTCGGCGCGGATCGAGGCGAGCTGCCTGCCCCATACCGAGTCGTTGCGCAGATCGAGCTCGGTGCGCAGGCCGCGCACGCCGTCATGCAGCGTCTTCAACTGATCGGCGATCTCTTCAAAGTGACCACGCCGGATATCGGTGCGCAGGCATGCCGCAACAAAATAGAGATCGTGCAACGCGATCGTCACGGCAACGCCATACGGCGTGGCGGCGACCCGGATCTCGTCGTCGGATGCTGCTATCTTCACGGCCAGACGAATGATCTGCCACGGCGCGGTCAGTCGCTGCACGATGAGTGATAGCGCAAAGGGCAGCAATTGCGGCGTTTGCAGCGAGGGCACGTTCAGCGCCGCCACCGCCGCGGTGATCTGCGCTTCTCCGAATACGCGCATGAACCCGGGCATCTTGCTGCTGAGGTTTTCCAGAGCTTCCCGCGCCTGCAGCACCTGGCCGGCCGACACCAGGTCCTCGATCACGTTCGGCGGCCCGACCCGGGAGAGCGCGCGCTGATGGTCGTCGCCCGGCGTGGGCGTCGTGATCTGGATCATCGCCTGCGCGGCGGCGAGTTGCAGTTTGCGGACTGCAGGTTCGATGCTACCGGACGCCTCGGATTCGCGCGCCCGGGTCATTGCCTCCTCAAACTCGCGAACGGCTTCGGGTGCGCCGTCGCGCGCCAGCCAAACCCAGATCTGCGCCAGCGAGGCCCGGCGGATCTGGCCAGGCCGAATCGGGAAATTGCCGTCAACCAGGAAGGGCTCCAGAGGCCGAAACAGCAGCCGAGCCGGATCCTCGGTTCGCGGACGCGCTTCCTCGTCGTCCTCGGCGCCGCGCACGACCTTGCGCAGCTCCTGGAGCACGTAGGTTGCAACCGCGGTATCCTCGCCCCTTTCAAGCGCGCGTTCGAACTCCCGCATCAGCAGCGCCTGCGATTGCGGCGGCAATTGCGCGAGGTATTCCCTCAGACGTTCGCTCGATGCCTGGTTCATGCGGCCGGGTGTGAATGGTCAAGCGGACGGCAGACGCGTCCATCGGTATCATAGAAGCGACCGCGTTAAGAAGTCCTTTAGGAATACGACGCGGACAGTCCGGCGAAACGGAAAATCCCCTGTTCTCGCGGGCGCTTATACGCCCGGCAACCGCAATTCGGCACGCAGCCCCCCGGTCGGCGCGTCGCTCAGTGACAGGTCGCCGCCGTAGAGCGCGGCAAGGTCGATGACAATCGACAGTCCGAGCCCCGAACCCGGCTTCGATTCGTCGAGCCGCTGCCCGCGCCGCGACACCTGGGCGCGTTCCGTCTCGGAAAGCCCGCGCCCGTCATCGTCGACGAGGATTCGCAACCGGGCGCCCGCGCCCGGCTCGACTTCCGGTTCGACCGATACCTCCACCGCCACCCGGGAAGCCGCCCACTTGCAGGCGTTGTCGACGAGGTTGCCGACCATCTCCTCCAGGTCCTGCCGCTCGCCACGGAATTTCGCACGCGGGTCGGCCATGATCTCGATCGCGATGCCGCGATCGCGATGGATCTTCTCCATGGTCCGCACCAGCGCCTCTACTGCGGGTGCAACCTCCGTCACCGTGGCGACAATGGTGACGCGCGCGGCGATGCGGGCGCGCTCCAGGTGATGTGCGAGCTGGCCGCGCATCACATCGGCCTGCTCCAGCACCTTGCCGGCAAAGGGGTCGGCGCGATGGGCAGCCGCTTCGTTGACGATCACCGACAGCGGCGTCTTGATGGCGTGAGCGAGATTGCCGACATGCGTGCGCGCGCGCTCGACGATCTCCCGGTTGGCATCGATCAGCGCGTTGGTCTCGCGCGCCAGCGGGGCGATCTCCACCGGAAAATCGCCCTCGAGCCGCTCGGCGCGTCCGGAGCGGATATCGGCGATGGCCTCGGAAATGCGCTTGAGCGGCGCGAGGCCGAAGCGCACCTGGAAGATCGTGGTCAGCAACAGGACGATGCCGAGCGAGGCGAAGGTGCCGCCGAGATAGTAGTCAAAACTGCGCGTCTCGGCGAAAATCTCGCTGGCATCGCCGGCAACACTGACCAGGAACTTGCCGTCGGCACCGAGATCGACCGGGCGCTCCACCATGCGCAGCGTCTGTCCCTCGGGCCCGTCGACATAGCCGAGCCGGACGCCGGCGGGCGTGAGCTCGGCGCCATTGTCTTCAAGCTTCGGAAGCTTCTTGTCCCACAGCGAACGCGAGGCGCGCGTTTCCGGCTTCTCGGAATCCGTGCGGGTGATCTGCCAGTACCAACCCGACAGCGGCAGCTCGAACAGGGGTTCGCCGAGCGACTGGAACTGGCGTTCCGGTGGCTCGTCGGGTGTGGCGACCTCGGCGATCAGCGTTCGCAGATAGAGGTTGAGACGACGGTCGAAGGCGCGCTCGGTGGCGGCACGGTAAACCGACGACAGCACGATGCCCGTGAGCAGGAGGATCACCACCACCCACGCAGTCGCCGACAGGAACAGGCGGGTGGCGAGCGAGCTGCCGCGCATCAGGACTTGATCCGAAAAAGGGACACCGGTTTTCCGGATAAGACCATGCCCACGGCAAAAGGGAAGCCCCGCGGCCCGCCGGCCGCCTCAGGCGCCCGCCGGCGGCGTCAGCAGATAGCCTAGCCCGCGCACCGTCTGGATGATGTCGACCTCGAGCTTCTTGCGGATGCGGCCAACAAACACCTCGATCGTGTTGGAGTCGCGGTCGAAATCCTGGTCGTAGAGATGCTCGACGAGTTCGGTGCGCGACACCACGCGGCCGATATGGTGCATCAGGTATTCGAGCAAATTGTATTCGTGCGAGGTCAGCTTGATCGGATTGCCGTTGACGCTCACGCGCTTGGTGCGCGTGTTCAGCGTTACCGGCCCGCAGGTCAGCTCGACCTGGGCGTGGCCGGTAGAGCGACGCAGCAGCGCGCGGATGCGGGCGAGGATCTCCTCGAGATGAAAGGGCTTTGCGACGTAGTCGTCCGCGCCGGCATCGAAGCCCTGTACCTTGTCGCTCCAGCGGTCGCGCGCAGTGAGGATCAAGACCGGCATGACGCGCTTGTTGCGACGCCAGGCCTCCAGCACCGAGATGCCGTCCATTTTCGGCAGACCGATGTCGAGCACGACGGCGTCATAGGGCTCGCTGTCGCCGAGATAGTGCCCCTCCTCGCCATCGAAGGCGCGATCGACGACATAGCCGGCGTCGGTCAGCGCCGTGGTGAGCTGGCGATTGAGATCCGGATCGTCTTCAACGACGAGCAAGCGCAAGCTGGCCTCCGATGGTGAACCTCACGATGCCATCATGATGAGGGGTACGGGCGTGAACCGGCCATGAACGGGAACCCGATGCAAGATTACTTTTTGTTCATCCGGCACGGCAAGCCGCAGATGCCTAACACGCCGACGTGAATGCCCCAAGGGATTCCCTGAAGGGCGTTGTCGGTACCGGTCAGGTCCGGAAAAACACGAACCAGATCACGCCGAGGATCAAGATCGCGAGCCCGGTGGATGCCGTCAACAGAGCAAGCACCGACGGTCCCGGCTCGCCCTGGCGGGCTTCGGTCGAAGTCTCGACGATCCGGTCATCTTGTCGTCTTGCCATCGTAGCCTCATCGGAAGGAAGTGCGTCGCGGCGGCCAGCGCCACCGCCGGCCGTCGCAGGAGCAACGTCCGGACGGCAATCAGGTTCCGGCGCCACGGGTTGCGACGGAGCGCGCCTGTAACGTCGAAAATCGCAGGCCGTGGTGAACCGGCGCGCCATCGGCCGGTTAACGCCGTTGGGAGAATCCGTCGTCCCTGCGTTCAAAACCCGCCCCCGGCGTGGTATCCTTAATGTCTGTCTGTTGCGTTCCCGGAGTGATTTTCATGGCCCCCCGCGCCAACTGGAAAGGCTTTTTGCGCCTGTCGCTGGTGACCTGTCCGGTTGCCCTTTATCCGGCGACATCGGATACCGAGAAGGTCTCCTTCAACCAGATCAACCGCAAGACCGGCCACCGCATCAAATATGCCAAGGTCGATGCGGACACCGGCGAGGAAGTGTCCAACGAGGACATCATCAAGGGCTACAAGGTCGACACCGACACTTATGTCGAGGTGACCAAGGACGAACTCGATGATGTCGCACTGGAATCCACCCGCACCATCGAGATCGACGAATTCGTGCCGCGCAGCGACATCGACAGCCGCTATGTGATCCGCCCCTATTATCTCGTGCCCGACGGCAAGGTCGGCCACGACGCCTTCGCCGTGATCCGCGAGACCATCCGCAACATGGACAAGGTCGCGATCGGCCGCGTGGTGCTGACCAACCGCGAGCACATCATCGCGCTCGAACCGCTCGGCAATGGCCTGATGGGCACCCTTCTGCGCTACCCCTACGAGGTGCGCGACGAAAAGGAATATTTCGACGACATCCAGAATGTGAAGATCACCAAGGATATGCTTGATCTTGCAAAGCATATCGTCGAGCAGAAATCGGCTCCGTTCGAGCCGGAGAAGTTCGAGGATCGCTACGAAAGCGCCCTCATCGATCTCATCAACCGCAAGCGAAATGGGCTGCTGACCGGCGCCAAGCCCGCGCCGAAATCGAGCGGCAACGTCATCAATCTGATGGACGCCCTCAAGCGCAGCCTCGCCGGCACCGGCGAACGCAAGGCGGCTTCCGCCCCCGCCAAGGCCAAAGGCAGGAAGAAGCGCGTCGAAGGCCAGCGCGAGATGCTGTTGCCGATCAGCGGCAGCGGC
>JAHCKB010000220.1 GCA_026125985.1 Bradyrhizobium sp. | reverse complement strand
AAAGGCCGCGGGTCAGCGGCTTCTTGGTCGGGGTCAGCGCCTTGAGGATCTGGTCTTCGGTGACCTCGTCGGCGGCCAACGCCGAGCCAATACCAAACGACAATGCGGCGCCGATGCTCAAGATCGCGGCGATCGCAGTCAAATTCCTGCTTCCAGAACGCTTTGCCATGGTCGGTGCCGTTGTCGGTGCCATTGTAAGTCCCTCCTGCGCAGCCCGCGCGGTTCCCAATCAGCTTGCCAAATTGACGGCCGGACCTCGCCGGGTCGCGGCGTTGATACTTGTTAGTCTACAGCACGGCCCCGGGGTTCGAAGGCGGCGCTGCTGCAAAACGCGTTACTGCACCCCGTATTCCGCGAATTCCTTGACGATATTGGGGTCCATCGCCTTGGCGTTGGCGATGTCCAGGTCGCCCTCGGCAATCGAGCCGTTCCGTTTCTTGGCCAGTCCACGTCCGTACAACGAGGAGGTGAGACGCGGGTTGATCCGCAACGCTGCGTCGAAGTCGGCGATGGCATTCTTGTTCTGGCCGCTCTTGAGGTTGAGCAAGCCCCGGCTGTCGAGCGCGTCGATGAAATTCGGCCTCAACCGCAGTGCTTCGTTGCAGTCCTTCAATGCCGCCTGGAGGTCGCCGATCACGGTCCGGACCCAGCAACGGTTGTTATAGGCCTCGACGTCCTTCGGGTTCAGCCGCAGCGAATTGTTGAAATCCTTGACGGCAAGGTCATAGGCGCCCTTGCTGGCATAAACCTGACCGCGCCGGTAAAGCGCTGCCGCGTCGTCCGGGTTACTGTTGAGCTTGGCGGTCAGGCTCTTGATGGTCGGGTCATCCGCCAGCTCGCTTTCCGTCTTCGCAGGCGGCGGTGGGGGCGGCGGCGGAGGCGGAGGCGAAACCTTGGCCTCGGTCTGCTTTGGCGGCGGTGGAGCCTCCGTCTTCGCCGGCGGCGGAGGTGGGGGCGGAGGCGAAACGTTCGCCTGTTCCTGTTTGGCCGGCGGCGGGGGCGGCGGCGGGGTCTTGGTGGCCTGCGCCGATGGCGTCGAAGGCCGCGCACCGCCGGGGCTGAAGGAGAAGTCCTCTGCCAGCGAGGACGATATCCACGGCACCTGCTCGCTGCGCGAGGCGCGGGTAACGCCGACGCGGGTGCGGTTCAGGGTTTCCTCGGCCGTCAGGTCGGGGACGCGGATCTCCTTGAGCAATTCCCGCACGAACAGGCTGCGGTCGCCGCCGTTGTCGGCCACCACGGAAGACAGCGCAGCCGAATACATCACAAGCGTGCCGTTGGGCGCGATGACCGGTGCAAGGCCGGCGGAAAAGCTGCGGAACCGCCGCTCGAAAGGATTGCGCCTCGAGGCGTCGATCAGCGCGATCTTGACGCCTGCGCCGCGGCTGTTGATCTCGCCCAGAACCTTTTCGAGGCTGAAGCCGTCCCGTCGCACGTCCGGCTCGGTCCAGATCTGGGCGTCCACGGGGATCATGTAGCTTTGTCGGCCGGACTCGATGCCGTAGCCAGAAAAGAACAGGAGAACGACCGAACCGGGTTTGATCTTGCCGTAAAGGCGCTCGAAGGCGCGTCGCATCTGGTCGATGGTCAGGTTCTCGCCGATCTCGACGGCAAAACCGTCGCGCTTCAGCTCGTCGGCGAGTTCGCGCGCGTCGTTGATCGGCTCGCGCAGCGGCGCTTCGGCATCGGGATACTTGGCATTGCCGATAACGAGTGCCATGCGCTCTCCGGCAGCCAGCGCCGGCAGCGCCGATGAGACCGAAAGGAGCAGTGAAAGAAGCAATACGCGAATTTTCATAGCGGCGGCGGTCCAGCCCAAAAAGGCGCCGATCCAGCGTGCGCCGCGGCGACCTTACTCGACGAAAAGCCGATTATCAAACCTGGCCGCCGGACCGTCAATTGCTTGCCGCTTCACCGTTAATTGCGACAATTCACCGCGACAAAAATGTCATGCGCCGCCGGAATAAGGTGGCGCTTCCACATCGCTGGCCAAGCTTGCGACAGCTCCTGACGGCCCACTCCTCTTGAGGGTCCACAAGGTCAATGTGACAGGCCTCACATTGCCGGTCGGGCGGTCACACGCCTGACATGCGCTGGCGCGGTTTGACCTTTGCCCCCGGCAATGGCTTGGTGCATCGCCCAACCCTCAGACAATCAAGAAGCAATGCCGATGGGAAACGCCTACGAAATCTATGCGCTGCGATATGCCACCATGGCGCCACGCACGCCCCACATGAATTTCCTCGCTCCCGACCCGCACGACACCACCGCGCAGGATCTGGACTATTTCGTCTGGCTGATCCGGGGGGGTGGTCGCGACATCCTGGTCGACACCGGCTTCAACGCGGAGGAGGCGACGGCGCGCGCCCGCAAGCTGACGCTCAATCCGGTCGATGCGCTTGCCGCCTTCGGGGTCAAGGCCGAACAGATCAAGGACGTCATCGTCACCCATCTGCACTACGACCACGCCGGCAATCTCGACCGCTTCCCCAATGCGCGGTTTCATCTGCAGGATCGCGAGATGAGCTACGCGACCGGGCGCTGCATGTGCAACGGCATGCTGCGGCATCCGTTTTCGATCGAACACGTCACGCTGATGGTGCGTCATGTCTATGGCGAGCGCGTCACTTTCCATTCCGGTGACGGCGAAATCGCGCCGGGCGTGACCGTGCATCGCGTCGGCGGCCATTCCGACGGCTTGCAGGTGGTGCGGGTAGACACTGCGCGCGGTCCGGTGGTGCTGGCCTCGGATGCCGCGCATTACTACGCGAACCTGCACAAGAGGAGCCCGTTTCCGATCGTCTACAATATCGGCGACATGGCGGAGGGATGGGAGATCGTCGAGCGACTGGCCGGTCATCCTGACCGCTTCATTCCCGGCCACGATCCGATCGTCAGCGAAATCTATCCGCGCGCCAGCGACAAGGTCGATGCCTTCGCACTCCATCTGGCGCCGTCGCGTTCGTTTGCGAAATAGGCGGCGCTTCATGCAAAGCGAATACCGGTTCGCGTGAATAAGCGCGTCAACAAGAAGATTCACGGGAATGACTGAGTACAAGACCATCGGCTTCATCGGTCTCGGCGTGATGGGAGAACCGATCTGCCGCAATGTCCTGAAGAAAAGCGGCCGCCGCTTGCTGGCATTCGATCTTTCCGCCGAACCGCTGGCGCGGCTGCGTGGCGAAGGCGCCGAGGTCGCCGCCTCCGTAGCCGATGTGTTGAAGCGGTGCGATCTGGTGTTCCTGTGCCTGCCCAGCGCCAAACATGTGCGGGCGGTGTTCGAGGGCGACGGCATCCTCAGGAATGTCAGGCCGGGTCAGGTGATCGTCGATCTCGGCACGTCGTCGGTCAGTCAGACCCGGGATTTCGCCGGGCAGTTGACGGCGAAGGGTGCGTCGTGGGTGGACGCGCCGATCGCGCGCACGCGCCAGGCGGCGCAGGACGGCACGCTGAGCGTCATGGTCGGCACGACCGCAGCGCTCTATGCCGCAATCGAGCCGTTGATCCGCTGCTTCGCTACCGACGTCACCCATTGCGGCGACGTTGGCGCTGGCCAGGTGACGAAAATCCTCAACAACATGGTGCTGTTCGAGACCGTCAACGCGCTCGCCGAAGCGGTCGCGGTGGCCCGGCGCAACGGCGTCGATGCGAAGCTGCTGCTGGAAACGCTGTCAAAAGGCTCGGCCGACAGCTTCGCGCTGCGCAATCACGGCATGAAGGCCATTCTGCCGGGCGTCTTTCCGGAGCGAGCGTTCTCGACCGAATATGCGCTGAAGGATCTCTCCTATGCGCTGGAGCTGGCCGGCGATGCCGGTCTGAAGCTGCGCGGCGCGGAACTGGTCGGCACGATCCTGCAGGAAGCAATCGATGCCGGGTCGGGAGACAATTACTTCCCGGTCATCGCAAAACACATCGATCGGACCTGATCGTCATTCGGGCTCGCGCTGTCGCGCGCCCGGGACGGCGGCACTCAATAGGCCTCCTTCGCGTCGGCTTCGTCGCTGGTCTGCATGAGGTTGAGGCTTGCCTCCAGCTTGCCGAGCAGTGTCACGAGGTCGCGGCGCTCCTGCGCCGAGAGGCAGGCGAGAATTTCCTGCTCGCGCAGCTGCAGTCGCGGGAAGATCTCTTCGTAGAGTGCGCGGCCCTTGCGCGTCAGGCGCAAGCGAAATTCGCGGCGGTCGGCTTCGTTCTCGACGCGTTCGACGATCTGGCGCTTCATCAGCGAGGTCACCGCGCGGCTGATGGTCGATTTATGCGTGCGCGTGCACTCCGCGACATACTGCGCGCTGCAGGCGTCCTTTCGGAAGCCCAGCGTGGCCAGCACGCGCCAGGCAGGAATGTCGAGGCCGTAGCGCTCCTGGTATTCGTCGGCAAGCGCGCTGGAGACTTCCGCCGCCAGCCGGTTGAGGCGGAACGGCACGAACCTGAAGAGGTCGAGCCTCGCATTTTTCCTCGCCGCCGCGTCGCCGCGGGGGAGTGTGGCCTGCTCGCTCAACACCGGCTTTGCCAAAGCTCACTCCGATTCAAGGAACGCTCCGATTTGAGTTGACGGCAGGCTGCGGAGGGAGTTTAAAGATAGTTGCAAATGAGACTAATTACCAGCCTCACGCCGCGCTGGCCAGAGCAAATCCATGTCGCAGAGCAAAATCCAGTACGGATACCGCAGGCATGCCGATCAGGATCGGCCCGCCGCGACGCCGGCAGAGCATGCGGTTGTGGTGGTCGGCGCCGGGCCGATCGGTCTGTCGCTCGCAATCGATCTGGCGCAGCGCGGGCACAAGGTCGTGCTGCTGGATGACGCCGACCGCATCGGCGAGGGCTCCCGGGCGATCTGCTTCTCCAAGCGCGCGCTGGAGTACTGGGACCGGCTAGGTGTCGCCGACCGCATGGTCGACAAGGGCGTGGTATGGAGCGTCGGCCGGATTTTCCACGGCGCCTCCGAGCTCTACCAGTTCAACCTTTTGCCGGAGGAAGGCCACAAGCGGCCTGCCTTCATCAATCTGCAGCAGTACTACGCGGAGGCCTACCTGGTCGATCGCGTCGCACAATTGCCCGAGATCGACCTGCGCTGGCGCAACAAGGTGACGGCGCTCGACCGCCGTAACGATCGCGTCACGCTGACGATCGACACACCTGAGGGGCCTTACCAGCTGCACGCGCAGTATGTGATCGCCTGTGACGGCGCGCGCTCCTCGCTGCGCCAGATGGTCGGCGCGGAATTTTCCGGACAGGTGTTCGAAGACCAGTTCCTGATCGCGGACGTCAAGATGACTGCGGCGTTCCCGACGGAGCGGTGGTTCTGGTTCGACCCGCCGTTCCATGCCGGCCGTTCCGCGCTGCTGCACAAGCAGCCCGACGACGTCTGGCGCATCGATCTTCAGCTCAGGCCGGACGCCGATCCGGAGATCGAGAAGAAGCCCGAAAACGTGCGGCCGCGCATTGCGCGCATGCTGGGGCACGAGAAGTTCGATTTCGAATGGATCTCGCTCTACAAGTTCCAGTGTCGGCGCATGGATCGCTTCGTCCATGGCCGGGTGATCTTTGCCGGCGATGCAGCACACCAGGTCTCGCCCTTCGGTGCGCGCGGCGCCAATTCCGGTCTGGAAGACGCCGAGAACATTGCCTGGAAACTCGATCGCGTGCTGCGCGGGACCTCGCCGGAGGGCCTGCTTGCGAGCTATCACATCGAACGCAGCGCGGCGGCGGACGAGAACATCCGCGAGTCCACGCGCGCAACCGATTTCATGGCGCCGACCACGCAGCAGGAAGCGAGACTGCGCAAGGCCGTGCTGTCGCTTGCCAGGGAGACCGAATTCGGCAAGCGCATGGTCAACGGCGGCAGGCTCTCGGTGCCGTCGGTTTACGATACGCCGTTGTCCACGCCTGATGCCGACCGCTGGAACGGCGGCCCGCGTCCGGGAGCGTCGATGCCGGATGCGCCGGTGGCCGACCACACGGGCAATCCGATGTTCCTCACCGAAGCCTTCATCCGCAAGGGAATGCACTTCACGCTGCTGACATTTGGTAACGGCAAGGACGTGGACGCGCCCGAGGGTGTGGGTACGATCCGTGTCGGCGGCGAGAACGGAATGATCGATGCGGCGGGACTGGCCGGCAAGCGTTATGATGCCGAGCCCGGCGCTACCTATTTGTTGCGCCCGGACGGCTATGTCGCCGCGCGTTTTCGTCAGCCGTCGCGGGCGGCGATCGATGCCGCGCTGGCGCGCGCTTCCGGGCTCATTTGAGGTTTCGCGATGCCGCTCTCCACAAGCTCGAATTTCACAAAGCCTGACGATGCCTTTCGCGCCATTGTCGAGGCGCATCGGGGGTTGAGCGACGCCGAGAGCGCCGATCTCGACGCCGCGCTGGTCCTGGTGCTCGCCAACCACATCGGCGACATCGAGGTGCTGCGACAGGCCATCGAGCTGGCCAAACAGCGTATGCTGGACGGTCAGCAGCAACAACAGCAACAACAATAACGGCTCAAGGGAATTTGGTTGATGGCTAACGCGAGTTTCGCTTCCACCGGGGATCTTGCAGAGAAGAAGGTTACCTTCTCCGAGATCGGCCTCGATCTCTACGCTTTCACCGCCGAAGGCGATCCGAACTCGGCCATCGTAGTCGGCGACGATAGCTGCCTGGTGTTCGACGCGCAGGCAACGCCCGCGATGGCCAACAAGGTGATCGAGCGGGTGCGCACCGTGACCGACAAGCCGATAAAATATGTCGTGCTGTCGCACTATCACGCCGTCCGCGTGCTGGGCGCGTCCGCCTACAAGGCGCAAGGCATCGTCGCTTCGCAGGAAACCTATCGCCTGATCCAGGAGCGCGGCCAGCAGGACTGGGACTCCGAATACGGCCGTTTCCCGCGCCTGTTCCAGGACGCCAAAAGCATTCCCGGCCTGACCTGGCCGACGCTGACCTTCGAGACCGACATGACGATCTACCTCGGCAAGCGCGAGGTGCGGTTGATGTCGCTCGGAGCCGGCCACACCTCCGGCGACATCGTCGCCTGGGTGCCGGATTGCGAGGTGATGCTGTCGGGCGATCTGATCGAATATCACTCCGCCTGCTATTGCGGCGACGCCTATTTGCGCGAATGGCCGGCGACGCTGAACGAAATCCGCGCCTTCAATCCCAAGGCCATCGCGCCCGGCCGTGGCGATGCGCTGAAGGGCACGTCCACGGTGCGCGATGCGATTGCGATGACGCGCGACTTCGTCACGTCGCTTTACGGCGCAGCCGAGGTGTCGGTCGCCAAGGGACGCACGCTGAAGGAGTCGATGGCGGCGACGCGCGAGGTGATGGATCCCAAGTTCTCGACCTTCGCCATCTATGAGCACTGCCTGCCGTTCAACGTCTCGCGCGCATTCGACGAGGCCTCGGGGATCGACGAGCCCGTGATCTGGACCGATGCCCGCGATCGCGAAATGTGGGCCGCCCTGCAAGGAGGAGGATAGGCATGAACATCAATACCTCGCCTGAAACCATCAGCCGCAGTTCGGTGCAGATCACGCCGGGCTACATGTCCGGCTTCGGCAACAGCTTCGAGACCGAGGCGCTGCCGGGCGCGTTGCCGGTGGGACGCAATTCGCCGCAGCGCTGCGCCTACGGGCTCTATGCCGAGCAGCTCTCGGGTTCGCCCTTCACCGCCCCGCGCGGCACCAACGAGCGGTCCTGGCTCTACCGCATCCGCCCGTCGGTGAAACATTCCGGACGCTTCACCAAGGTGGACATGGGATTCTGGCGCACTGCGCCGTGCCACGAATACGAGCTGCCGATCGCGCAACTGCGCTGGGATCCGGCGCCGCTGCCGAAGGGCGATGTCACCTTCCTGCAGGGCGTGCACACCATGACCACGGCCGGTGATGCCAACACGCAAGGCGGCATGGCGGCGCATATCTATCTGATCACCAAGTCGATGGTGGACCAGAATTTCTACAATGCCGACGGCGAACTGATGTTCGTGCCGCAGCAGGGCAATCTTCGGCTGGTCACCGAGTTCGGCCGTATCGACATCGAGCCTGGCGAGATCGCACTCGTCCCGCGCGGC
>JAHCKB010000022.1 GCA_026125985.1 Bradyrhizobium sp. | reverse complement strand
GCTGGGGCTGACGGGGCACTTCGAGGCCGTGTTCGACATCATCGCCGCCGAACTGGAGCCGAAGCCGTCGCCGCAGACCTATCAGCGCTTCCTCGACCTGCACGGCGTCGACCCGGCGCGATCGGCGATGTTCGAGGATCTGGCGCGCAACCTGGTGGTGCCGCACCGCCTCGGCATGACCACGGTGCTGGTGGTGCCCGACGGGGTGAAGGAAGTGGTGCGCGAGGACTGGGAGCTGGAGGGCCGCGATGCCGGCCATGTAGACCACGTCACCGACGACCTGACCGGGTTCTTGCAGAAGCTCCGCTAGCCGGCATCCCGGCCTTGACTCCTCCGGCCCAAATACCGAAAAAGCGCCGTTCAAAATCCCGCCGCGATCTCAGGAAACACCCATGTCCCTCGCCGCCCTGGAAAACACCGTCAACGCCGCGTTCGACGCCCGCGAGGGCATTTCGACCGCGACCAAGGGCGAGGTCCGCGACGCTGTGGATCATGCGCTCGATCTGCTCGACAAGGGCGAGGCGCGCGTTGCCGAGCGCGAGCCAGGCGGCAAGTGGAAGGTCAATCAGTGGCTGAAGAAGGCGGTGCTGCTGTCGTTCCGCCTTAACGACATGGGGCAGATTGCCGGCGGCCCCGGCAAGGCGACATGGTGGGACAAGGTGCCTTCGAAGTTCGACGGCTGGGGCGAGAACCGCTTTCGCGACGCGGGTTTTCGCGCGGTGCCCGGCTCGATCGTGCGCCGTTCCGCCTTCATCGCGCGCAACGTCGTCCTGATGCCCTCCTTCGTCAATCTCGGCGCCTATGTCGATGAAGCAACCATGATCGACACCTGGTCGACGGTCGGCTCCTGTGCCCAGATCGGCAAGCGCGTGCATATTTCCGGCGGCGTCGGCATCGGCGGCGTGCTCGAGCCGCTGCAGGCCGAACCCGTCATCGTCGAGGACGATTGCTTCATCGGCGCGCGCAGCGAAGTCGCCGAAGGCGTGATCGTGCGCAAGGGCGCCGTCTTGGCGATGGGCGTGTTCCTCGGCGCCTCCACCAAGATCGTCGACCGCGAGACGGGCGAAACATTCGTCGGCGAAGTGCCCGAATACGCCGTGGTGGTGCCCGGCACGCTGCCGGCGAAGCCGCTGAAGAACGGCCAGCCCGGACCGGCGACCGCGTGTGCCGTGATCGTCAAGCGCGTTGACGAGCGCACCCGCGCCAAGACTAGCATCAACGAACTGCTGCGCGACTGATTTGCCGCTGCGGGCCGACGACGCGGTCTGCACCGGCATGTAAGGACGCAGCCATCGTTTGCACCGATTGCACGCGTCAGTGCCTTTGGTGCAACAATGCGTCTGCAGTTCGGCCACATTTGGCGACGATGTCAGGCCTATATTCACCGTGCGCGACATCACGGTCGCGCTTTCCCGTACGCGAAATATTTCGAAGACGTGAACCGGATAACGGCAGGCACGCGCGGTGAACCAACCGTGTCATCGGTCGACTCAATCAGAGTCACGGATCAGCCGGTGTGCCTGAGAATGTGTCCGGTTTTCTTGAATTAGTTCCCAGTATTGCCTTGGGGTCGACGACGGATGAAATTTTTCTTTTCTAATCAGGTGCTTGACACCGACACGCGGGAGTTGAGCCGGCAGGATATGCCGGTATCGCTGGAACCACAGGTTTTCGACCTCGTGGTCCATCTGATGGAAAACCGCGACCGCGTGGTGAGCAAGGAAGAATTGATCGAGAAAATCTGGCAGGGACGGCACGTCGCCGAATCGACCCTGACCAGCCGGATCAATGCTGCGCGCAAGGCCGTGGGCGACAGCGGCGCCGAGCAGACGCTGATCCGCACGATCGCGCGCAAGGGGTTTCGCTTCGTCGGTTCCGTGCAGACCGGCAAGCAGACCGCAGCGGTGCCGGAACCCATGGTGGCGCGTCGCGAGCCGGCGATGCAACCGGCTCCGACAGACCGTCCAGGCATCGCGGTGCTGCCATTCATCAACATGAGCGGCGATCGCGCGCAGGAGTATTTCTCCGACGGGATCAGCGAGGACATCATCACAGCGCTGTCGAAGCTGCGCTGGTTCTTCGTGATCGCGCGCAACTCGTCGTTTGTCTACAAGGGCCGCTCGGTACATATCAACGAGATCGCACGCGAGCTCGGCGTTCGCTATGTGGTGGAAGGCAGCGTGCGCCGGAGCGGCGACCAGGTGCGCATTTCCGCGCAGCTCAACGATGTCACCACGGGCAGCCATCTCTGGGCCGAGCGTTACGACCGACGCATCGAGGATGTGTTCGCGGTACAGGACGAAATCACGGAGGCGATCGTCGCCGCCGTCGAGCCGCATCTCTATGCCGCCGAAAGCTTTCGCGCCCAACACAAGCCGCCGGGCAGCCTCGACGCCTGGGACCTGTTGATGCGCGCGCTGTCGCATTTCTGGCGGGTGACGCCGCAGGACAACACCGTGGCGCAGGCGCTCCTGGAGAAGGCGATCAATATCGATCCGCACTATGGCAAGGCGCTGGGACTGCTCGCCACCAGCCGCATCTTCGGTGCTCATATGGGTTGGGCCCCGATGAGCAGCGTGATGGCATGTGCAACGCGCGAGGCACTCGCGGCGACCGAAGCCGACAGCGAGGATGCCTGGGCGCATCTCGGACTTGGCTACTCCTACCTGTTCGCGCGGCGCTTTGACGACGCCATCGCGGAGTTCGAGCTGGCGCTGCGGCTCAATCCCAATTTCGCGTTGTCGCAGGCCTTCTATGCCGTGGCGCTGTGCTATGCGGGCCGGTACAAGGAAGGCGACGCCGCCATCCGCCGCGCGCTGAGGCTCAGCCCGCGAGACCCGATGGTGGCCATCTATTACGGACTTGGCGGTTACATCCAGTTCGCCGGCGGCCATTACGAGGAGGCCATCCGGCTGGCGCGCGAATCGCTGCGGCAACGCGCCGACTTCGTCGGCGCCCATCGCGTGTTGACGGCCGCCGCCGGAATAACAGGCGATCGCGAGCTCGCCGCCGTCGCGCTGCAGGGCCTGCGCCAGGCGCAGCCGAACATCTCGCTGGAGTGGATCGCACGCGAGCTGCCGATGAGGCTGGCCGAGGACCGCGAGCACTACCTCGACGGTCTGCGCCGGGCTGGATTGAGGTAGATCCGAGGTTCCAATCGATCAGGGGCGCACAATTGCTTGTGCGCCCCCCTTTCCCGTTTCGACGAGCGGCTGTTCACCAACCATCTCGCCGCCACCGCCGAGTTCAGCGGGGAAATCCTTCAGCTCGGGCGGCCCGTCGCGCATCGACCGCGCCGCAGAAACAGTTTCCAACATGATTGATGGCGGCCATCCCTTCTCCGCTCACCACGTCTTGCGCCACGGAATGAGCATCGAAACACGCTGGCTGTATTCGCGGTACTGGTCGCCGAACGCAGCGACCAGATCCCGCTCCTCAAGATGGATGCCGATCAGGATGTAGGCGGTGATCACCGCAGAGAACAGCAGATGGCCGACGGTCATGACAGGCGCAGCCCAGACCGCAATGACGAAGCCGAGATAGAGCGGATGGCGCACGAACTTGTAGAGCAGAGGCGTGCGGAAACGCTGCGGCTCGGCCCGCCTGCCGACGAGATGATCGGCCACCTGCGACAGTCCGAACAGCTCGAAGTGGTTGATGAGGAACGTGCTGAGGAACACCAGCACCCAGCCGGCGAGCGAAAGCATCGCAACCGCGACCGCCAGATCGGGATCATCGATCTGCCACACCACGGCCGGAATGGCACGCCACTGCCAGAACAGGAGCAGCAGACAGACGCTGGACGCGAGCACGTAGGTTGAGCGCTCGATCGGCCTGGGGACGTATTGGGTCCACCATGCCTTGAAGCCCTTTCGCGCCATCACGCTGTGTTGTACGGCGAACAGTGCCATCAGGAGTAGATTGACGACGATAGCCCTGATGCCCGGCGTGTCGGCGCCGGTGTCGATGGTCTTGGGCACCACCAGCCCCATGACGAAGCCGATGGTGTAGAGGATGGTAGCGAAGAAGATCAGGTAGGATGCCATTCCGTAGAGGAATGCGATGAACTTGAACAATCTTGAGCGCGAGAAATCCGGGCCCATGGTATGGACTTGAGACATGGCTGGCTCCATTAGGCGGATGGTTACGGCAATTGACCGCTGCAACATGCCGTAATGAGGCGCCCCGGGCTTTCCCGGATGTTTGTGCTTTGCCTGAGATATTCCTGATTTTTTCTTGAGAAGCGGACCGGGGTCTTTCGTGAGATTTCGCTTTGACAATCATGAGCTTGAAAGCGAGCTGCGCGAACTTTCCCGCGACGGCGTAGCCATACCGATGCAACCGCAGGTTTTCGACCTGCTTCTGTTTCTGATCGAGCAGCGCGACCGCGTCGTCAGCAAGGACGATCTGGTTGCCAGGGTTTGGGAAAACCGGCCGATCTCGGACTCGGCTCTGAGCAGCCGCATTAACGCGGTTCGCAAGGCGTTGGGCGATGACGGCAAAGCGCAGCGCCTGATCCGCACTATCCCGCGCAAGGGCTTTCGCTTCGTCGGCGACTGCGTGGAACTGCCCCCGGCCGTGTCCGCCGCACCGACGCCGGCGGCGGCCACGATCGTCTCGGAGCGCCCGGCGATCGCCGTGCTGGCCTTCAAGAACATGAGCGACGACGAAGAGCAGGATTACTTTTGCGACGGCATCAGCGAGGACATCCTGACCGCACTTTCCAGGGTGCGCTGGTTCTTTGTCATCGCCCGCAATTCGTCCTTCAGCTACAAAGGTCGCGATATCCACATCAGACAAATCGCTGACGAGCTCGGGGTCCGCTACCTCGTCGAAGGCAGTGTGCGCAAGGCCGGCGATCGTCTCCGGATTTCGGCGCAGCTCAACGATGCCACGACGGAGAGCCACATCTGGGCCGAGCAATTCGACCGCAGGCTGATCGACGTGTTTGCCGTGCAGGACGAGATCACCAATGCAATCGTGGCCGCCGTTGAACCGCAGATCTACGCCGCCGAGAATTTCCGTGCTCAGCGCAAGCCACCGGCGAGCCTCGATGCGTGGGACCTGCTGATGCGGGCGCTGTCGCACTACTGGCGCGTGACGCGCGAGGACCACATGACTGCACAGACGTTGCTGCAGAAGGCCATTGCGATCGACCCGAACTACGGGCAGGCACTGTCACTGCTGGCAGCCAGCCACATGTTCGGCGTGCATCTTGGCTGGGCCGAACTCACGAAGTCCGCCCGCATTGCGGAAGACGCCGCAACCAGGGCCGTACAGCTCGATCGCGAGGACGCCTGGGCACACACCGCTCTCGGCAGCGTGTATTTTTCCACGCGCCGGCTCGACGATGCGCTGTCCGAATTCGAGACCGCGCTGCGGCTGAACTCAAACTTCTGTCTCGCGCAGGGCTATTACGCACTGGCTCTGTCCTATGCCGGCCGCACTGAGGATTCTTTCGAGGCGGCGCAGCGCGCCATCAGGCTGAGCCCACGCGATCCTTCGCTTGCGCTCTATTACGGTATTGCCGCCTATGCCCGTTTCATGACGCGGCAGTACGATGAGGCCATCGCACTGGCCCGCGAGGCGATCCGCCACCGCGGCGACCTCACCGGCGCCTATCGCGTGCTCGCCGTGTCGGCCGGCATGAGCGGCGATCGGGAGAAGGCGCAAATGGCCCTCGCGGAACTGCGGCGCACCCAGCCCAACATCTCCCTCGCATGGATCGAAACCCAGCTTCCCTGGAGCAACGATGCGGACCGGGAGCATTATCTGGAGGGATTGCGCCGGGCGGGGCTGGAGTGAACCGACACTGCCCGGCCGGCGACCAATGGCCGGGTGGCGAATTGCCGCCCAGAGCAGTGCTGCCATGAACTGGACCAGATACCTGTTCGGCTTCGAGGGCCGAATCAACCGCGCCAAATACTGGCTGGCGTCGCTGATCACGCTGGCATTGATGATCCTGTTTGCCGGGCTTGCCGTCGGCATTGCAGGCGGCGACGCCTCCTTTGGCTTTGGTGTCGACGACATCTTCCAGGCAATCGACCCAGAGAGCTGGAAGACACTTTCCCTCGCGCGGCTGCCGATGCTGGTCGTGAGGGCCGCCGGCACGATGCTGTTCCTCTGGATTTTCCTCGCCATCTCGATCAAGCGACTGCATGACCGTGACAGCAGCGCGTACTGGATGGTGCCGTTCTTCGCCGTCCCCGGCCTCTACGAGCAGTTTGCGGACCGCTTGCCCGATTCCTATCTCGTGCTGCCGCTGGCGCTGATCGTCTTCGCGCTCTGCCTGTGGGGTGTGGTCGAACTGTATTTCCTCAGCGGATCGCGCAAGACCAACAGGTTCGGTCCCAACCCGCTGCAGCCGGCGACGATCGAACCACGCTGGAAACAGCATAGGGAGATCGAAATGGTGCCGCACACAGCTAGCCCGCCGCCGGGATGGCGTGTTAAGCCGGAACCATGAGCCAACCCGACAGTCCGGACGAACCAATCCCTTTTCCGATCAGCCTTTTTCGCCTCGGCGGGCGTATCCGTCCGATTCAGTATTTCATTGCGATCGGTATCGCCTTCGCGGCCCTGATCGCGGCGTTCGGCTTCTCGGCGAGCGTCATGTCTCCCACCGGCGGGGGCGGCGGCGCGTTTCTTGCGATCCCCATGTTCCTCCTGTTCGTGTGGGTCATCGCGGCCGCCATCGTTCAGCGCCTGCGCGACGCGGGCCGGCCGGTGGCATGGGCTCTTGCCTTCATTCTCGGACCGCTGCTGTTGCTGTTTCCGGGCCTCGAAATGATCGAATATGCAGGCATCCCGATGGCCCTGATATTCGTCGCAATCCTTCTCGCACCCGGCTTCATCAAGCCGAAACACGTCAACGAACCTGCTGCACCGAAATGACGCATTCCATCGACGCCCTCTCCATCACTCAGGCCCTCGTTCGCTGCCCCTCGGTAACTCCCGCCGATGCCGGCGCGCTCGGGGTGCTGGAGGAGCTGCTCAACGCGCACGGCTTTGCGACCCACCGCGTCACCTTCAGCGAACCCGGCACGGCGGACATCGACAATCTCTATGCGCGCATCGGCGGCGAGGCGCCGCACATCACCTTTGCCGGTCATACCGATGTGGTCCCGGCAGGCGATGAAAGCGCATGGACGCATGGCGCCTTCTCCGGCGAAGTGAAGGACGGCATGCTGTACGGCCGCGGCGCGGTCGACATGAAGGGCGGCATCGCCTGCAGCGTCGCGGCGGTGCTGCAGTATCTCAAGGACCACGGCGGCAAGCCGAAGGGATCGATCTCATTCCTGATCACCGGCGACGAAGAGGACATTTCCGTCAACGGCACCGTCAAGCTGCTGCAGTGGGTCGCCGCGCGCGGCGAAAAATTCGATCATTGCGTGCTCGGCGAGCCCTCCAACGTGGAAGTGCTCGGCGACTGCATCAAGATCGGCCGCCGCGGTTCGCAATCGGGCACACTGTATGTCGAGGGAGTGCAGGGCCACGTTGCCTATCCGCATCGCGCCTCGAATCCGGTGCCGGATATTTCGCGCCTGATCGTGGCTCTGTCTGACGAGCCGCTCGATCAGGGCAGCGCGCAGTTCCAGGCATCCAACCTGGAGTTCACCTCGGTCGATGTCGGCAACACAGCAAGCAACGTCATTCCCGGCCAGGCGCGGGCAAAGTTCAATATCCGCTACAACGATCTGCACACCCAGCAGAGCCTGCGCGACCTGGTCGATGCGCGGCTGACGAAAGCCTGCGGTAACCGCATCAAGGCCCGCATCGCTTGGGAACCGTCGAACTCGAACGTGTTCGTGACCAAGCCCGGTCCCTTCACCGATCTCGCGGTCGCCGCGATCGAGGAAGTGACGGGCCGCAAGCCCGAGCTTTCGACGAGTGGCGGCACGTCAGACGCACGCTTTATCTCAAGCTATTGTCCGGTGATCGAATTCGGCCTGGTCGGCCAGACCATGCACCAGGTCGACGAGCGGACGCCGGTGGCAGATCTCGATAAGCTGACCAGGGTCTATCGCGGCCTGCTCGACCGCTACTTCGCCTCGTAGTCCACCCGCACCAGATAGAGCCCCTCAGGCGGCGCGACTACGCCGCAGGCCGCGCGGTCGCGGGCGGCGAGCGCGGCAGAGAGATCGTCGGCTCTCCAGCGCCCCTCGCCGACCCAGACCAGCGAGCCCACCATCGAGCGGACCTGACTGTGCAGGAACGAGCGGGCCGAGGTGACGATCCTGATTTCGGTGCCTTCGCGAACCACGTCGAGCTGGTCGAGCGTCTTCTCCGGCGATTTCGCCTGGCATTCGGTGTCGCGAAAGGTCGTGAAGTCGTGCTTGCCGAGCAGGCGTTGGGCTGCAGCGTGCATCGCATCGCTGTCGAGGCGCCGCGGCACGCGCCAGACACGTCCCACATCAAGCGCAAGGTTCGCGCGCGTATTGGCGATGCGATAAAGATAGTGTCGTTTGATCGCCGAAAAGCGCGCCTCGAAATCGCCGGGCACGATCTCCACTGCCAGCACCGCCACCGGATGCGGACGCAGATGCGCATTCAGCGCATCGCGCAGCCGGCTTGCCGTGAAGGCTTTCTCGATGTCGCAATGGGCGACCTGGCCAAGCGCATGCACGCCGGCATCGGTGCGGCCAGCGCCGTGCACCCGCACGTCCTGGCCACAGGTCGCCTTTACCGCAGCTTCCAGCACGCCCTGCACCGTCGGATGGTCGGGCTGCAACTGCCAGCCGGCAAACGGCGCGCCGTCATATTCGATGGTGAGCTTGTAGCGCGGCATCCCGATCACTGCAGCCTGTCGAATGCCGAAGCATAGGCGATTGCGCCTGCCTTTGGCGCATGATCCGTCAGGGCGAGGACCTGGAAATACGGACCGGCATAGATGCAATCAAAGGCGGCGGCTGCGTCTACCGAATAGTTGAAGCGACCATAATAGGCGGGATCGCCCAGCACGAAAACGATCGTCTCGCCGGCGGCCCGCAGATGAGCATGCCCCTTCTCCACCAGCGCCGCGGCCACGCCGCGCCGGCGGTGATCGGACGATACCGACAGGGGCGCCAGGCTCACTCCCGGCATGCGCTGCCCTGCCTGTGCGATCCACAGACGCGAAAAGCCGACATGGCCGACGAGACGGCCAGCATCCTCTGCCACCAGCGACAGCAGCAGATCACCGTCGCGACGCAGAGCATCGACAAGATCGGCTTCCTGGTCGCCCGCGAATGCTGCGCGGACAACATTTCCGACGGCCGCAACATCGCCTGACGCTTCAAGCCGAATGTTCATTGCATTCGCGCTCCCGCTTTCAGCGGCGTGCCGCGCAGGAATTCCGCCGTCTTCATCGGCGCTTTTCCTGCACGCTGCAATTCGACGATGCGGATCGCGCCGTCGCCGCAGGCGATGGTGAGCTGGTCGTCGAGCAGCGTGCCCGGCGAACCCGTTCCCCCGGCGGGTTCGCAACGCAGGATCTTCAAACGCGCGGTTTCGCCGTCGACCGGCATTTCGCTCCATGCGCCGGGGAATGGCGACAGCCCGTGAATGTGTCGCAGCACGGCATGCGCCGGCCTGCTCCAGTCGATCTTCCCTTCCGCTTTCTCGATCTTGGCGGCGTAGGTGACGCCGGCCTCGCCCTGCTTAATCAGTTGCAGCGTGCCCCGTTCCAACGCCGCCATCGCGCGCACCATCAGGTCGGCCCCGAGCCGCGCCAACGCATCGTGCACGTCGGAGGCGGTCATCCTGTCCGTGATGGTCAGCCGTTCCGCCATCGCGACGTCGCCGGTGTCGAGACCGGCATCCATCTTCATCACCATCACGCCGGTCTCGGCGTCGCCGGACATCACGGCGCGGTTGATGGGAGCCGCACCGCGCCAGCGCGGCAGCAGCGAGGCATGCAGGTTGAAGCAGCCGGACCTCGGCGCATCGAGAATGGCCTGCGGCAGGATCATGCCAAAGGCGACCACGACGGCCGCATCGGCGTCGTAGGCGCTGAATTGTTCCAGCGCCTCCGGCGTCTTCAGCGTGGTCGGCGTCATCACGGGAATTCCGAGGCGCCTGGCCTCCTGCTCGACGGGCGTCGCCTGCAACTTCATGCCGCGGCCCGCGGGCTTCGGCGCACGGGTGTAGACGGCCATGATGTCGTGGCCGTGAGCCACGAGTTCCAGCAGCGTCGGCACCGCGAAGTCGGGCGTGCCCATGAAGATCAGACGAAGCGGCATGAATGGGCGGCTCTCAGTTGTCGTCATGCCCGGGCTTGTCCCGGGCATCCACGACTTGTTTCGCAGGACCAAAGACGTGGATGGCCGAGACATTCGAGCAAAGACGCGCTTCGCGCTTTTGCCCGGCCATGACGGTGGCTCTATTCCCCGGCCCGCTTTGCGGCCTTGGTGAACTTCTTCATCACACGATCGCGCTTCAGCTTGGAGAGATAATCGACGAACAGCACGCCGTTGAGGTGATCGATCTCGTGCTGGATGCAGGTGGCATAGAGACCTTCGGCGTCCTCCTCGATCACCTTGCCGTCGAGATCGGTGAAGCGCACGCGCACCCGCGCAGGGCGCTCGACCTCTTCATAGTATTCAGGGATCGAAAGGCAGCCTTCCTCGTAGACCGACATCTCCTCGGACTTCGCAACAATCTCCGGATTGATGAAGACGCGCGGCTTCGGCGCGGTCTCGCCGTTCTCGTCGCGCTTGGCCAGGTCCATGGTGATCAGCCGCAGGGGTTGCGCGACCTGGATCGCCGCAAGCCCGATGCCGGGTGCGTCGTACATGGTCTCGAGCATGTCCTCGGCGAGCCGGCGGATTTCCGCCGTCACCTTCTCGACAGGCTTCGACACCAGCCGCAACTGCTTGTCCGGCAGGATGATGATCTCTCTGATGGCCATGCGCGCGATTTAAGCGCTTGATTTGCCGGGGTCAATGCGAGCGGGAACACGTTAACGCCCTGCTAACCATGATTTTTAACGCCGCCTTAACCATAAAAATTAGCCTCCGGTTAACCATAAATGTTCCCTCTTCGTTCGCGAACCGCCGCGAATCGGGTTACAAGACGGGCATGAACGAGATTCTTTTCCTGATCGGCGACTGGCCGGTTCGCGTCGCTGACGGCCTGATCGGCATCGGTGCGCTCGCGCTGCTGCTGTTGCTGGCGCTGGTGATCGTGGTCGCCCGATCGGGCCAGCGCGGCGCCGCGATGGCCGCCGCCCATGCCGTCCGGGCGGACGAGCTGGAAGAACGACTGAGCGACATCCTGCGCGCGCAGAGCGAACAGACCGGGCGAGCCGATGCAATGGCGCAGGCGCTCGCAGGACGGCAAGCCGAGATGGCGCGGGCGGTCAACGAGCGGCTCGATTCGGTGACCCACCGCGTCGGTCAATCGATGGAGCAGACCACGCGCAACACGATGGACAGTCTGCGCAAGCTGCACGAGCGGCTCGGCATCATCGACCATGCGCACAAGAACCTCACCGACCTGACCACGCAGGTCACGACCCTGCGCGACGTGCTCGCCAACAAGCAATCGCGCGGCGCCTTCGGCCAGGCGCGGATGGAGGCGATCGTCCAGGACGGCATGCCGAAAGGGTCTTACGAATTCCAGTTCACGCTCACTTCGGGCAAGCGTCCGGATTGCGTGGTGTTCCTGCCCGACCAGCGTCCGCTCTGCATCGACGCCAAGTTCCCGCTCGAGGCCATGACCGCGCTGCACGATGCGCGCAGCGACGAGGAACGAAAGATTGCTGCGCAGCGCCTGCGCAGCGACATCATGAGGCATGTCGGCGACATCGCCGAAAAATACCTGATCGCCGGCGAGACGCAGGACACCGCGCTGATGTTCGTACCCTCGGAGTCGGTTTATGCCGAAATCCATGACGGCTTTGACGACGTCATCCAGAAGGCCTATCGCGCCCGCGTCGTGCTGGTCTCGCCCTCGCTCCTGATGCTGGCGATCCAGGTGATGCAGCAGATCCTGAAGGATGCGCGCATCCGCGACGCCGCCGACCAGATCCGCAACGAGGTGATGCATCTCGGCGACGATCTGACGCGCCTGCGCGATCGCGTGACCAAACTGCAGAAGCATTTCGGCGACGTCAACGAGGACGTCCGCCAGATCCTGATCTCCGCCGACAAGATCGAAAAGCGTGCCGGGCGGATCGAGGAACTCGATTTCTCCAGGGAGCCCGCGATGGAATCCCCGCGGCTGGTCAAGGGCGCCACCGAACTGTTCCCGCTGCCGGCCCGCAAGCTGCAGGCGGGGGAGTAGCGAACGCCCACAGCAGCAAACTGCATGTCATCGCCCGGCTTGACCGGGCGATGACACTTTTTTCCGCAAGAATCTGATAGGGGTAGGCCATGACCGCCCCGGAAGCCCCCGCCCCCTCCGTCCCCCCTGCCTCCTGGCGCGAGAGTTTGGCCGTGTATCTGCAGCCGCGCGTGCTGATCGTGCTTTTTCTGGGCTTTTCTTCCGGCCTGCCACTGGCGCTGTCGGGCTCGACGCTGCTGGTTTGGATGCGCGAGGCCGGTGTCGACCTCGGCACCATCGGCCTGTTCGCGCTGGTCGGAACGCCCTACACGCTGAAGTTCATCTGGGCGCCGCTGACCGACGCGCTGCACGTGCCGCTGTTCACCGGCGCTTTCGGCCGCCGCCGCGGCTGGCTGGTGTTCTCGCAACTGCTGTTGATCAGCGCGATCCTGCTATTGGCGTTGACCGACCCGGCACACTCGCCCCTGTTCGTGGCGCTCGGGGCGCTGCTCGTGGCGATGACATCGTCGACCCAGGACATCGTGGTCGATGCGTTCCGCGTCGAAAGTCTGCCTGAGAACGAACAAGCCGCCGGCATGGCCTCCTACGTCGCGGCGTACCGGATCGGAATGCTGATCTCGACTGCAGGCGTGCTGTTCCTCGTGACTGCTTTCGAATCTACCGGCATCGGGCGCAACTCCGCGTGGATGTGGGGCTATGTGACCATGGCTGCCCTTGTGCTGATCGGCACGCTGACGGCATTGGCGGCCACCGAACCCGATCAGTCTGCCCGCGCTGAAGCCGCCGCCCGCTCAGAGAGCGCCTTATCGCGCGTGATGCACGCGGCAGTTGGCGCCTTCTCGGAATTCCTGTCTCGAAAAAATGCGTTCGCCGCACTCGCCTTTGTGGTGCTCTACAAGTTCACCGACGCATTCTCCGGCACCATGACCGCGCCATTCGTGATCGACCTCGGCTTTACCCGCAACGACTACGCCGCGATCGTCAAGGGTGTCGGACTCGCAGCCCTGCTGATCGGCGGCTTTGCCGGCGGCTACGTGGCGCGGCGCTATTCGCTGGCCGCAAGCCTCTGGATAGGCGGCGTATTACAGGCGACCTCCAATCTGGCGTTCGCCTGGCTGGCCCATGTCGGCGTCAATCAATGGGCGCTGGCGTTCGCCATTTCGGTCGAAAATTTCACCGGCGCGATTGGGACCGTGATCTTCGTCGCCTACCTCTCGGCGCTGTGTCAAAATCCCCTGCACACTGCGACGCAATACGCGCTGCTGACGGCGCTGTCCGCGGTCGGGCGCACTTATCTCTCGTCGGGTGCGGGTTATGTGGCGGCGGCGACAGGCTGGCCGGCGTTCTTCGCCATTTCCGTTCTAGTGGCGGCGCCAAGCCTGCTGTTGCTGGCCTGGCTGCAACGGCAAACGCACTTCGACACACTCGGGCCGGCGCGAGTGTAGCCTTACTTGACTACGCTCCATTTGGTGACGACGGCTTCCGTCATCTGTCCCGGATCCTTCGCGCAGGCGACTTCGTCCACCTTCACCGAAATGGACTTGCCGATAAATCCCTTCAACTGCGCGGCCTGTGCAGCACTGGCGGTGACGAGCTGGAAAGTCTCCGGTCCCGTTTCGAGATTGCAAAGCCCGCTCGGCGGCGGCAGCCGGCGCGGTTCCGAAGTGATCTGAAAGGTTGCGGTCTTGCCGCGTCTGCGCGTCTTGATGGCGGTGAGTTCGCCGGAGAGGACATCGCCGGCATTGATCAGCTTGCCCGGCTTTTGGGGCGCGGGTTCCGCTTGTTGCGCTGATGCCGCAGGCGCGGTGAAGGCCACGGCCATGATCAATGCAAAACCAAGGCGCCCGGCGAATCGTCGTTTCGTCATTTCCGGTAGTTCCGTCTGTGAAGGGGAATCAGAACAGCGTCCGCTGCCGCATGGCAGCCGATAGCGTACCTTCGTCGAGATAATCAAGCTCTCCGCCGACCGGTACGCCATGCGCCAGCCGGGTCACTCGAACATTGGCGTCCTGCAGGAGATCCGTGATGTAATGCGCCGTGGTCTGGCCGTCGACGGTAGCATTCAACGCCAGCACAATCTCCTTGACCTGTTCCTCATGGGCTCGTGCCACCAGCGCGTCGATGGAAAGGTCCTGCGGGCCCACGCCGTCGAGCGGCGACAGCGTGCCGCCGAGCACATGATAGCGGCCATTGCTGGCATTGGCGCGCTCCAGCGCCCAGAGATCGGCGACGTCGGCGATCACGACGATGATGGAGGGATCGCGGCGCGGATCGGTACATACCGTACAGGGATTTTGCGTGTCGATATTGCCGCAGGTCTTGCAGACCTGAATCTTCTCGATCGCTACCTGCAGCGCGGAAGCCAGCGGCGCCATCAGCGCCTCCCGCTTCTTGATCAGATGCAGCGCCGCGCGGCGCGCCGAGCGCGGCCCGAGCCCCGGCAGCCGCGCGAGCAACTGAATCAGGCGTTCGATCTCGGGACCAGCAACCGCGGGCATGGATCAGGAACCGAATCCCCCGAGCAGCCCCGGCGGCAGGCCTAGACCTCCGGCCAGCGACTGCATCTTCTCCTGCATCGCGACTTCCGCCTTGCGCCGCGCGTCGCTGTGCGCAGAGACCAATAGATCCTCGAGGACCTCGCGTTCCTCCGGCTTCATCAGCGACGGGTCGATTTTCACCGCCTTCACGTCCATCTTCGCGGTCATGCGCACCGACACCATGCCGCCGCCGGAAATGCCCTCGACCTCGATATTACCGAGCTCTTCCTGCATCGCCTGCATCTTCGATTGCAGCTGCGCGGCCTGCTTCATCATGCCGAGAAAATCAGCCATTGCCTCTTCCTTGCATCAGTCGTCGTCGCTGTCGGGGAGTTCGCTCGCATCCTCGGCGATAAGATCGGATTCGGGCGGCTCCGCGGCAAGACGACGCACTTCAATCACCTTGGTGCCGGGGAATCGCGTCAGCACTTCCTGCACACGTGGATCGGCCTCGGCCGCACGGTCGCGCGCGCTCTTTTCGGCGAGATTCTGCGAGCGCACGGTCGGCTGGCCCGCTTCGTTGGAGACGATCACGGTCCAGCGCCGCCCGGTCCACTGCTCGAGCTTGCGCGAGAGATCGTTGACGAGGCCGCGCGAGGCGTTGGGCTCCAGCGCGATCTCGAGCCTGCCGTCCTCGATACGCACCAGCCGCATGTCGGCTTCCAGCGCGCTCTTGGTCAGGAGATCGCGTTTCTCGCCGGCGAGCGCGATCAGCTGCGGAAAGCTGGAAATGCGCAGCGAGGGCGCCGATTGCGGCTCGATGCTCGCCATCGGCTGCTGCCGGGCTTCGGCACTTGCGCGAGGGGCCGCGGCGGGCGCACGGACCGGCGCGGGCGTCATCGCCGACGTGGCCGAAGACGACGTGGCTGAAGACGGCGCGCTGCGGGACGTACCGCCGGCGGACACAATCGGAGACGATCCGCCGCCCTGCTCGATCATCCGGATCGCTTCGTCCGGCGTCGGCAGGTCCGCGACATAGGCAATGCGCACCAGCACCATCTCCGCGGCCGCCGCCGGCCGCGTCGCAGTCTGCACCTCCGCGATACCCTTGAGCAGCATCTGCCACATCCGCGACAGCACACGCATCGAAAGCTTGGATGCAAATTCACGCGCCCGCACGCGCTCGGTCTCACCGAAGGCGACATTCTCGGCCGTGGCCGGCACGATCTTCACGCGGGTGACGAAATTGACGAACTCCGCAAGGTCCGACAGCACCACCACCGGATCGGCGCCGACGTCATACTGTTCGCGGAACTCGCTGAAGGCGCCGGCGATGTCGCCGCCGGCCAGCTTACCGAACAAATCGATGACGCGGGTACGGTCCGCGAGCCCCAGCATCTGCCGCACCGCATCGGCGCGTACCGCGCCGGCAGCATGTGCGATGGCCTGGTCGAACAGCGACAGCGAATCGCGCACCGAACCTTCGGCGGCGCGCGCAATGATGCCGAGCGCTTCCGGCTCGACCTCGACGCCTTCCTTCTTCGCAATGTTGGAAAGATGCCCCATCAGCACGTCGGCCTCGACGCGGCGCAGATCGAAGCGCTGGCAGCGCGACAGCACCGTAACCGGCACCTTGCGGATCTCGGTGGTGGCAAACACGAACTTGGCGTGCTCCGGCGGCTCCTCCAGCGTCTTGAGGAAGGCGTTGAACGCCGCCGTCGAGAGCATGTGGACTTCGTCGATGATATAGACCTTGTAGCGCGCGCTCGCAGGCGCGTACCGCACGCTGTCATTGATCTGGCGCACGTCGTCGACACCGGTGTGCGAGGCGGCGTCCATCTCCAGCACGTCCATGTGCCGGCTTTCCATGATCGCCTGGCAATGTACGCCGAGAACGGGCATCGCGATGGTCGGCCCCTTCACCGAGCCGTGGGGCAATTCGTAGTTCAGCGCGCGGGCAAGAATGCGCGCGGTGGTGGTCTTGCCGACGCCGCGCACACCGGTGAGGATCCAGGCCTGCGGGATGCGCCCGGTCTCGAACGCATTCGAAACCGTGCGGACCATGGCCTCCTGGCCGATCAGGTCATCGAAGCTGGAGGGGCGGTATTTCCGCGCCAGGACACGATAGGGTTTTGCGGCATCGGGCTGGCCGCCGAGGTCGAAGCCGCCCTGATCCTCGGGAGGGGGAGCGCCAGCATCGGTCATCGGTCGATCCGCAACTGATATTCTCTCGGGCCTGATTGCGGACAGGAGCGCACGCGGGACGGACCCAAGGCCACCTAACCAAGGCCCACTTCCGGCACGATTCGCTCGGAAAACAGGTGGGAGACTGACGAGCGACCCGATCCGGACCTCGTTAGGGCTGCTTCCTTCCGGACCTGACCCGGTTGGCGAGTGGCTCGTCCACCGCCAATCTCCCGGTCCCTATTTGGAGCCAAAAGGCCCGGAAAGCAAGCGCGTTGGCAACTTTGTCCCTGGCGCCGCCGGCCATGCAAAAAAGGTGGAAGCACGGCGGAAAGCCGGGCAAGAGGAGGTGTTGTTCGCAGAGCCCGTCTCTGCAACCTTGCACGGAACCAACCGAGACACTGAATGCCCGCCTGGTCGCTGCATCCCCAGCTCACCCAAGACACCATCGACATCGGCGACCTGCCGCTGTGCCGTGTGCTCGTGATCAAGGACGCCAACTATCCCTGGCTTCTGCTGGTGCCGCGCCGCGAAGACGCCATCGAGATCATCGACCTCGACGAGGTCGGACAGGCGCAATTGATGACCGAAGTGTCGCGGGTCGCGCGCGCACTGAAAGAGATCACCAAATGCGACAAGCTGAACATTGCCGCCCTCGGCAATGTGGTGCCGCAGCTCCATGTTCACGTCATTGCCCGCCGCAAGAACGATGCAGCCTGGCCGCGTCCGGTCTGGGGCGTGGCGCCGCCGCTCGCGCATGACGCGGCGGAAGTACAGAATTTCATCAACGCGCTTCGCCGCAAGATCTGGCTAGGTTGAAAACAGCAATGTCCGCATTCGACAAATACCCGTTGGGCAGGCCCGCTTTCGTCACCCATTCCCTCGATCGCGCCGCGCACCTGCGCACCAATGACGAAAAGCTGTTCGCCATGGAGGGCCAGGGCAATGCGCGCGCCTATGTGGTCTACCGCGACTCGCTGGTCATGAAGCAGGAGGAAAGTGGACCGCGCGCGCTGCTGTCGATCAAGGAAGCACTGGATTACGGTGCCAATCCCGGCACGATCTTCCTGGGGCTGCGCGACGGCGCGCCAATCTTCGGCATGGGCATGTCGCCTGCGGCTGCGGAGAAGCTGGTCGGCCGCAACGACGTGGCCGTGACCGAACTGCGCGGCATGGCGATGCAGGGACACTTGCCGCTGGAGCAGTTGTCGTCGATCGCGATGGCCAAGTCGCTGGTGGGCTGGCATCAGCGTCACGGCTTCTGCGCCAATTGCGGGGCGCGCACCTCGATGAAGGAAGGCGGCTGGAAGCGCGAATGCGCGGCTTGCAAGGCCGAGCATTTCCCGCGCACCGATCCAGTCGTCATCATGTTCGTGAACTCCGGCGAGAAGGCGTTGCTCGGCCGGCAGAAGCAGTTCATGCCCGGCATGTATTCGTGCCTTGCCGGTTTCGTCGAAGCCGCCGAGACCATCGAAGACGCCGTCCGCCGCGAGATTTTCGAGGAATCCGGCATCCGCGTCACCGATGTGACCTACTACATGACGCAACCCTGGCCCTATCCGTCATCGCTGATGATCGGCTGCACGGCGCGCGCGCTCAACGAGGACATCGTGGTCGATCGCAACGAACTCGAAGACGCACGCTGGTTCGATCGCACGGAACTGGAATTGATGCACAAGCGCAAGCATCCCGACGGCCTGTTTGCCGCGCACCCCTTCGCCATCGCCCATCATCTGATCGGCCAGTGGCTGCATAACGGAAAGACCAACGGCGCATAGCGTGGAACCGGCGCCATCCTGCCCGATTGACCGGAGACCCGAACGGACATGACGGAGCCGCGCATGAACTCTCAGGCGAACCCGCCGACACGGCCGCCTCGCATCCTCTGCATCGGCATGCCGGTGCGCGACCTCGCCTTTCAGACGCCGCGCGTTCCCGGCCGCGGCTCCAAGGAAAATGCGACAGCCTTCGACGAGATCTGCGGCGGCAATGCGCTCAATGCCGCGATCGCCATCGTGCGGCTCGGCGGTCGCGCCTCGATCTGCGGACCGATGGGCGATGCGACGGAAGGCTCGAGCAGCTTTATCTTCGAGCAGACGAAGCATGAGGGGATCGAGACCACGCATCTCATCCACATGCCGGGACTGGTGACGCCGATCTCGGCGGTCATGATCGATCCTTCCGGAGAGCGAACCATCGTCACCTTCCGCGATCCCCGACTGTGGCGTGTGAAGCTGCCCGAGTTCGACACGCTGCTGGACGACTGCCAGGCCATCCTGACCGAAGGCCGCTGCGCCGGATTCTGCACCGACCTGTGTGCGGAAGCCGTGCGGCGCGGCATTCCCGTCATCGTCGATGTCGACCACGCGATGTCGCTGCGCGAAGGCCTGCTCAACGCCTCGACGCATCTGGTGTTCTCCAGCGAGCCGCTGCAGGAGACCGCCGATGTCAGCGACGATGGCCAAGCGTTGCACAAGATCGCGACGCTGACGAAGTCGTTTCTGGCGGGCACGCGCGGGCCACGAGGCACGATCTGGCTCGACGAGCATGGCCTGTTGCAGGAGACCCCGGCCTTTCCGGTGCACACGGTCGATACCCTGGGGGCCGGCGACGTCTTCCACGGTGCCTTTGCGCTGGCGATCACCGAGGGACAGGAACTGCGGGAGGCGCTGCGATTCGCCTCCGCTGCGGCGGCGTTGAAATGCACCCGTTTCGGCGGCGCCTTTGCCGCCCCGCAACGTCCTGAAGTTATGGCCCTTTTGGGCCGAGACGCAGGAAGCAGCTCGGCCTGATTCCAGCCAAACTACCCTTGCATGAGAAGATTTTTCTATATATCAGGGTCGCGACCCAGATGTGTGGAACATTATTCTCATGAACGACGCTGCCGCCCCCGTACAGGAACCAAGCCGCAGGCTCGACGCCATCGACCGCAAAATCCTGACCGTGCTGCAGGAGGATGCCTCGCTGTCCGTCGCCGAGATCGGCGACCGGGTCGGCCTGTCCTCGACCCCCTGCTGGAAACGCATCCAACGGCTGGAGGCCGACGGCGTGATCCTGCGCCGCGTGGCGCTGGTCGACCAGAACAAGATCGGGCTTGGCATCACGGTCTTCGTCTCGGTCGAAAGCGCCGACCATTCGGAGGCCTGGCTGCGCAAGTTCGCCGACGCCGTCAGCGCCATGCCGGAAGTGATGGAGTTCTACCGCATGGCCGGCGACGTCGATTACATGCTGCGCGTCGTGGTCGCGGACATGCCGAGCTATGACGTGTTCTACAAGAAGCTGATCAGCGCCGTGCCGCTGAAGAACGTCACCTCGCGCTTTGCGATGGAGAAGATCAAGTCAGTGACCGCGCTGCCGGTGCCGGCGGCGTAGCGGCGGATCATGCCGCATTGAAGGTCGGTAGCACGATGTTGATCCGTGCGCCGCCGCCTGGTGCAGTGGCGATATCGACCGTGCCGCCATGTGCCTCGACCAGCGCGCGCACGACCGCGAGGCCTAGACCCGCACCGCCCGTCGCCCGATTCCGCGATGTCTCCATCCGGTTGAACGGCTCGAACATCGCCTGGCGCGATGCCTCCGGAATTCCCGGTCCCTCGTCGTCGACAGATACAAGCACCGATCGCTGTCGCAGCCCGATGCGCAGATGGGCAGCCCGGCCATACTTGACGGCATTGTCGATCACGTTGGCCACGATCCGCCGCAACGCCAGCCGGTCGCCGAGCACGATCGCGCCCTGCGCGCCTGCTTCCATCGTCATATCCACGGCATCGCTCTGTGCCTGCCGATCCGTAACCTCTTCCTGCACCAGCGCGGCGAACTCGATCATTTCCTGGGAAAGGCCACCGGCCCCCGCACGCGCCGACAACAATGCGTCATCAAGCAGGCGGATCATATCTTCGATATCCGTGATGGCGCGAAGCCGTTCCTCGCTCTCCGGAATTTGCTCGACCCGCAGCCGCAGCCGGGTTGCGAACGTCCTGACGTCATGGGCGATGCCGCCGATCAGCGTCATGCGCGCCCGCAGCATCTCGTTGAGACGTCCCTGCAACCGGTTGAACGCCGTCACCACGGCCCGGATTTCCGGCGCGCTGCGACGCGCCTCGACCAGCGCCGGCGTGTTCGAGGAAAGGTCCACGCGATCGACCGCAGCAGCCAGTTGCGCCAGCGGCCGCGTCTCGCGATGCATCACCAGCAGCGCCAGTAGCGCGACGACGGTGCCGAACAGTCCTGCACCGATGCCGACGGGCAGGCCGAGCGGCGTGACCGGCAGCCGGGTATAGGCGTCGACCACGAGCGTTTCGCCGGTACGCAGTCCTATGCGGAATTCCGTTGCATTCGCCATCAGCTGCGCCAGCCGGGGAAACCAGCGCTTCGTCCGCCGATCGGGCGGCACCACGATTTCGACCGCACGTCCGCCAAGTCCCGCGGCATAGGCGTCGCGCATGGTTGTCAGCCGCAGATCCGTCGCCGGAGCGCGGCTTGCGCCGTCCTCGACCCTGACGAAGAACTCCGGCGACGCTACTGCGGCAAGAAGCGGTCCGCGCGACGCGGGCGAGGCCTGTTCGATCAGCAAGGCCAGCGCATCCAGCCGCTTCGGCGAGGGATGCGCAAGTTCGCCTTCGCGGACCGACCGCAAATAATAGATAGCCACGAGCACGATGAGGATGGTGGAAAATCCCACCAGGATGATCAGTGCGAGCCGGGTGGCGAGCGAAAGCCGCAACATCACGACACCTGCTTGACCGAGGCCGTAAACAGGTAGCCGCCGTTTCGTACCGTGGTAATGAGATTCGATCCGGGGCTCGCGACATCGAGCTTCTTGCGCAGCCGCGATATCAGCATGTCGACGGTACGATCGAAAGGCTCGGCGGAGCGGCCGCGAGTCCAGTCGAGTATCTGATCGCGGCTCAGCACGCGACGCGGCCGTTGCACGAAGCAGCCCAGCAAATCGAACTCGGCGCTCGTCAATTGCAGCGCCGGAACATCCGATTCGGCAAGTTCGACGCTGCGCGTGTCCATATCGACGATGAAGCGATCAAATGCATAGCGGCGAACCGCAGACTTTGCCGGCGCCGCACCCGCACGGCGCAGGATCGCGCGGACCCGCGCCAGCAATTCGCGCGGCCCGAACGGCTTCGCCAGATAGTCGTCGGCACCCATCTCGAGCCCAACGACACGATCGACCTCGTCGCTCTTGGCAGTAAGCATCAGTATGGGGATGTTGTCGTCGGCGCGCAGCCGTCGGCAGATCGAAAGCCCGTCCTCGCCGGGCAGCATCAGATCGAGGATGACGATATCGGGCCGCAGCCGGCGGAGCGACTCGTCCATCGCGGCACCATCGCTCGCACAAACGACATCGAACCCTTCCCGCCGCATGAAGTCGGCGACCAGCCGGCTGATCTCGGGGTCGTCTTCCACGATGAGAATCGTCTGGGCTTGCGTCGTCATGACCGCATTGTGACCGGCGGAAGCGGCCGCGCAAGAGCTTCGGAGCGGTTGTTACACACTGTTACACGCCGCTGACAAAACAACAAAAGCCGTTTCCTCCCTGCGAAACGGCGCTGACATCGACGCAGCATTCTCCTCGTCGGCTTCCTTCACGGGCAGCCTCACTACGCAACCCACAAGGAGAACAACGACCATGAAGAAGTTCCTTCTCGCCTCG
>JAHCKB010000219.1 GCA_026125985.1 Bradyrhizobium sp. | reverse complement strand
CTTCGTATAGCCCCTGCGTGCAGCCGCGCTACGTCGCTCCCGTTGCGACCTTCAGCTACGGTTATGGCTGCGCTGGCGGCTGCGGCTGGACCACCGCGCGTCTCGCCGAGCCCACCACCCAATACTATTACGTCAACCAGGGGCCGACCTACTCGGGTCCGGGCGCCTGGGCGCCGCAGCCGACCTATTACGAGCCGTCGGTGTCCGGCTGGAGCAGCTACAGCCGTCCCTATGGATATGGCTACGTCGCCCGTCCGCGCTACTGGGGGCCGCGCGCCTATGGCTATCGCGCCGTCCATCCGCACGCCCATCGCTACGGCTACGTGCATCCGCATCACGGCATGCGCTATCATCACGGCCAGCGCGTGCTGCGTCGCTACTACTGAGCCGAAGACGATCTGAGATCGGGGACGCCCGTTCGCTTGGTGCGAGCGGGCGTTTTCATTTCGGCATCAGCCCGAGCCGGCTCGCGCCGACATAGAGCGCCAGCACCGCGGCGTTGGAAACGTTCAGGCTCTTGATCTCGCCGGGCATGTCGAGCCGCGCCACCGTCGTGCAGGTCTCGCGCGTCAATTGCCGCAAGCCCTTGCCCTCGGCGCCCAGAACCAGTGCCAACGGCTCACGCAGTTCTACCTTGGAAAGATCGTCCGAGCCCTCGCTGTCGAGCCCGACGGTGAGAAAGCCGCGCTCGTTCAGCGCGGTCAGTGCGCGGGCAAGATTCTGCACCAGCACCAGCGGAACCAGTTCGAGCGCGCCCGAGGCCGACTTGGCCAGCACGCCGGTCGCCTCCGGGCTGTGTCGCGCGGTAGTGACGATCGCCTTGACCGCAAAAGCCGCCGCCGAGCGCAGGATCGCGCCGACATTGTGCGGATCGGTGATCTGGTCGAGCACCAGCACGATGCCTTCCTGCTTCAGGGTCGCGATGTCCGGCGAGGGCAGAGGATCGGCTTCCGCCAGCATGCCCTGATGCACGGCATCCGGTCCGAGCTGCTGGTCGATCAGTTGCGGCCGGACGATCTCGGGCGTCACGCGGGGATCGATATTTTCTTCAGCCAGCCGCCGCGCCGCGTTCTCGGTGAGCAGCAGCTTGCGGATCTTGCGCCGGGGATTGGCCAATGCCGCCGAAACCGTGTGCCAGCCATAGAGGATCGCCGGCCCGTCGCTGCCGGAGTCGCGCTCGCGCCAGACCGGGCGCGAAGCCGAGCGGGGTGCGAATTTCCGTCCTTTTTCAAAGGATTTGCCTCCGGCTTTGCGGTACGGCGGCTTGCGGTCGCGATCGTTCATGCAAGGCTTGTGTCACGGGTTCCGGATTCTGGCAATTTCATCCGATTTCGGGGTGGTTTTGGTCCGTTCCGTTGGTTGACTTTGCGGGGCCGCTTACCCATAAACGCGCCCGACCGCGCCCTGTTTGGGGACGCGGGCTCAGCGCCATATCGATGGTCCTGTCCGCCGCCACGCCTTGCGGACGACTTGCTGACGCTGTTGGGACGGGGGAGTGTCCCGAGTGGCAAAGGGAGCTGACTGTAAATCAGCCGCCTCATGGCTTCGCAGGTTCGAGTCCTGCCTCCCCCACCAATCTTTTCAATGAGTTAGCCGACGTCGGGTGTCACCCAGAATCCCAAATGGGTAACAACGCAGGAGGCGGCTGACTAAAAATCAGCCTCGGGTCGCAGGTTCGAGTTCTTCCCGGATCGGCTCTCAGCGATATTTCGCGGCCGTGATGAACTGGCTGAACGCCTCGCACCAGATCACCACTGTATTATAGGTGGCAATATCAATGCCGGGCGGCACGTCGACCAAGAAGCTATCGAAGGTCTTTACGTCCCCGACGCGGACGGCCTGGTTCTTGATCTTGAGGAAGCCTTCCTTCGTGTCGACGAATTCACTGGCGAGGTAGAGCTTATAGTCCGGCCCCGGAGCTAGCCGCCCCTTATGGGCGATCTTGTCGGGCATAAGGCTTACATCCCCTTCGCCCCAGTGAAAGGTATCGCTGCCTTTCAGGTTGCGCTCGAAGCGGCCCTTGAACACCGCACCTTCCATCGCGATCTGCAGGCTCGCGTGATCTGGAGTTTTGGGTGCGACCAGAATCGGCAACGCATAGATGCCGAGAGCAAAGCCGACGCCGAGCACGGCGGCATGGGTAGCAAAAAGGACAAGCCACCGAAGTTTCATAGTCTGCTCCTTGCGAAGGATCTCGACAATGCGCGCCGCTAATGTGGCTTTCCGCTGCCACCGGTCGACCGGTCCTGCGGTCGCGCGTTGCTGGTCACAAAATGCGATAGGGGCATGCGGGTACGCCTATGGGTTTTCAGATTCTACCCAACACCGTACCCACAAACCGAAAAGAAGACTAGGCTCTGCCATGCATTGCTATGCGCGGTTGCAGATCGTGAAACGATTCCGATGTGATGGGCTTCGAGGTTTTGCCCATGATCCGCTTAATGCTCAGGCGGCTCGCAACCGCCTCGTCATGAATCCAAGCTATCCCGGATAGGCTCTTGGTCCAGTAGCGAAACCGAGGATTTGGTTTTCGACGCCATGGCATGAAGCTATCTGAGTGCCGGATCAGGCGGGTGTCAAAACGCCGCCGATCTTAGACGGGCTTGCTGTTCTTATGGCGACGCTGATCGCGTTCTCTTCTGGATCGATCCGGATCAACTCAACCGGCTTGCCGTCAACGCGGACAATGTGCGCAAAACCGCTTCGCGAGCTACGGCTGGGCAGGCCAACTGCAAATTTCTCCAATTCGAAGCGAGCGATGGCGGCCCGGCAGGCACTGTGGACCCCTAGGCAATCCAGCCCCGTCCATCGTAATGAAGTGGGTGATGAGTAATCCCGAACTCTTCGAGATGCGCCGGCTCGAGATGCTATCCAACACCATCTTCGGTGTGGCGATGACGCTTCTGGCCTACGATCTGCCCAAAACCGGTGCCTTCGCCAGCCTGCCGGACTGGACCGACCTCTACCGGCTTTATGCCGGCAAGCTCGCGTCGCTGGTCCTGTCCTTCGTCATCGCCGGCCTGTTCTGGATCAGCCATCACCGCAGGCTGGCACAGCAGCCCGAGGCCGGCCGCGGCATCGTGATCCTCAACCTGTTCTTCCTCCTCTCGATCATCCTGCTGCCGGTGACCAATGGCCTCTACGGCAACTACCGCATCTCCAGCGCGGTCGCCGTGCTCTATGGTATCAACCTGACCCTGATCGCCAGCCTCAACGCGTTGTTGTGGTGGTTGGCCAGGCGCGACAACTGGCCCGACATCGCCGGTGCGATCTTCCCAGTGCTGGTATTCGCCCCGGGCACGGCGATAGCCGCGGTCTACCCGCAGTATGTTCAGTATTTCTGGGGCCTGGCCTTCGGAGCGCTGCTGGTACGCCGCTTCGTGGCGCCAAGGGGAGAGGGGGAAGCGACCTAGCGGCGTTGAACCTGCCGTCGAACGGCGACGACCAAAGCGGCGGAGAAACACCATGCTCGAATGGTTCATTATCGCGGGAATCGTGATCGTGGTTGCGATCGTCGTCCTTGCTTTTTTTGACATGGCCGACGTCGCAGTCGACCTTTTGACCTCGCTGTTTCAGCTTGTCGTCGCAGCCGCGACTCTGACGATCACGCTGCTGGCGGCCCTGCTCAATGCGCTGAAGCGGCTGCTGAACAAACAGCACAACGGAATCCTGCCGTAACACGCCAACGAAAAGGCGGAAGGCTTGCGCCTCCCGCCTGATTCAACGTGGCTCGCGCGGTTCGGCTACGGGCAGTAGTCCCAGAAGCCGGCGTTGCGGTATGGGTTGGTATAGTACCAGCACATGCCCGGCGCTGGCGCGGGGCTCGTTGCATAGGCGGCAGCGCCGGCAGCGGCGATGAAGCCGAGTGCGGCGCCTGCGGCAATCGCGCCGCCCGGTCCCCAGCGGTACCAGCCGGGTCGCGCCCAGCGCCTGACCGGCGCAGGGCGGATGATCGGTGCCGGGCGCACGACAGTGGTCCCGCGATAGCGATAGACGCCGCCGCGCGGTCCGACCACGGTGCCGCGACGCACGACGACCGCAACTTCGCTTACGTCGGCGGTGTTGTTCGCCTGCGCATTGAGCAGGCCGGTCGGCGCCAGCGGCGCGGCCTGCAATGGCACGGCTGCGGCGAGCAGCCCTGCCGCAGCGGCCGCCACGAGAAGGGAAGCGTGACGTCGTACTGAATTGGCCATCAAATTCCTCCGGCTCATTGTGATCGTCCGATCGGACGAAGTACGTGCGGGTTCCAACACCACCCCTGGCGCCCAGGCAAAGGCTAGGAGGATGGAACCGATTTGGCAAGCTTGGGAGATGACTAACCCATTGACGAAAACACAGGAAATACCGGCCAGGTCAATTTTCGGCCGCAGTTTCCGCAAAGGCGTGACCAGGGATGAACAGCCGGATCGGTCTCACCTCATAGACCGCGCTCGGGTTGGCGCGGCGGAGGTGGCGCACGGCATCGAAGGCTGCATCCTCGTCGGGAAAATCCACGACATAGAAGCCGAGCAACTGCTCCTTGGTCTCGGCAAACGGTCCGTCGAGGATGGTGCCGTCGCCGGGGCCGCGCAGCGTGCGTGCTCTTGCCGTTTCGCCAAGCCGCGCCGCCGGGCCGAGCCTACCCACCTGGTCGAGCCGCTCATGCGCCTTGCGGAGATTGGCCATCAGCGCGGCATCCTCTTCCGCGCTCCAGGACATCACCTCGGCTTCGACATGGTAGGCGAGAATGGCGTAAAGCATCGAAAACCTCTTCTTTCCGGTCGATTCTTACGGCTACAAGACGTCGCGGCGGCGCCTGATCCGACAATTTGAAACACGATGAAACCGAATTGAAACACGATTTCGGGGCAATGGACCTGAACGCGGCAAAGTCAGGGCACGACTGAAGGGCAGAACGCAGGAACTGCGCGACAGGAGAGGCTCATGACACGGAAGTCAGCCACCATCATCAGCGATACCGCCCGTGGACTTTCGACGATCGATGCCGGCGCCGACTGGCACGACGTCCCCCGCCATCACCGCTATTACGGCAGCTCCGCCTTCAACGGTGGCGAGCGCATCGTCGAGCGCCGCAGCGGCCTGGTCTCGCGCGCCCTCAAGTTCGCAGGCTTCTGAAACCCGATGGCCGACGCGTTCCACCTTCTGCTCGGCCTGCCTTTCCTGCTTTCGTTCGGCACGCGCGGCGTGACACCAAAGGTTCTTTGTTTTCTTACCAGCGTGCTGGCCATCCTGTTGAGCGTCGAGCCCTACCGCTCCGTGCTGCCTTGGGCGATCGGCATGACCATCGCCACCGTCGCCCTGATCGAACGCTTCCGGCACACGCCGGCCTGAGCGCAGTTCGCCGCAGATCCCTTCCTCGGTACCTGACAAAAAAAGGCGCGGCGGAAGTGCTTCCGCCGCGCCCCAACTCTTGTCTCGCTGGTCCAGGGCTGGGTCCGCCCCGTTGCTAGGCTGTCGGGCCTTAGCGGGCGATCCCAGCGAGGTGACAGCGCTCAAGATAAGACACTGGATCACCTCCTTTCGTTGTTAGTGGGAATCCCAATATAGGCGGCGAATCGGCTGCCGTTAAGGGCAGTTCAGCCGGGAACAGCCGTGGTCCGGCCGCGGGCCGGCGGTTGAGACCCGCCGCACGCCGTGTTAGGTCACACCAAGTGCGGGTGTAGCTCAATGGTAGAGCAGCAGCCTTCCAAGCTGAATACGAGGGTTCGATTCCCTTCACCCGCTCCAATATCTTCAATAGCTTGCATCTTCCTGTTTCCCGCGTTCTGACAAGAGCGCTGCTGCTCATTCTGACATTTGGCCCGATTTTGTTCGCGAGGCGCGGCGCTTCTTGGTGCCGGTCGCGATCTGTCGGGTGGTTCGCTTCACGTATTTCGGCAACACCTTGACGGTGGTGTGCCGGCTCTGCGCGAGGATCTCGCGATCGGTCAGTTCGGCGTCGCCGGTTTCGGTCAGGCCGCCGTGACGGAATGACGTGAATGACAGCTCGTCGCGCAGACCGGCAGCGCGGACGATCTCTTTCGTCTTGCGCGTCATGTGGGTGAAGTCCGGCATGTCCGGCTTCGGCCAGGTCGGCCAAGGTCCGCGCTCGCCCCAATCACGGCGAAGCATCAGCCCGCCGATTCGCTCGCGCTTGATCGCGTCGAGTTCCTTCATCAGCTCGGGATAAAGCGGTGCACCGACTTCGTCGAACAGGGGTATCCAGCTCTCAGTTTCGGTCTTTTCGTCGACGACCCGCACCATGTTCGGCCGATCCTTCGGCCTGTAGTGATCGACGGAGAAGGTCGCAAAAATATCGCGCTCCCGCTGCAACCACTCCCAGCCGATCAGCGCTCCCGTGGCAATTGAGTGCAAGCCCATCTCGATTGCCTGCGTCCTGAAGGCTATCAATTCGTCATAGGTGGCCGTCGGTGTCTCGCGGTCCGACGAAATAAGCCCCATCGCTGCGAACGGATTGACGACGGGCAGCTTGCCGGGATGCCGCCGCGCGGTGACGGTCCATGCGCGCCGGCAGGATTTCATCGCGTGATTGATGGTGGTGCGGCGCTCGCGCTCGACGAGGTTGCCGGCCGCGTCGCGCTCGCTGACGACCAACAGCTTTTCATAAACGGCGTCGACCACCGCGGTATTGATGGCCGATAAGGCAATCGTGCCCAGCTTGCGGCCGTCCTTCATGATGTAGCCGCACACGAGCTTGAAGCCGAGCTCGTGGTTGCGCCGATGCTTGGAGCCGAGGCGGGTGTATTTGCGATCGGATTTGTATTCCGCGATCATCCAATCGAGGGTGCCAATCTTCGCGGGCCGCACCACGTTCGCATCGGTAGCGCCACCGGTATGCCAGGACCGGAAGGCCGGCAGCAGGACGGTCTCGACGCGCCGCACGGCTTCGTCATAGTCACCGCCCAGCGCCTCGTTCTCGACCGGGCAACCGGCCTTGCGGGCCCAGGTCGGTACGTTGAAATAGTAGCCCCAGCCCTTCGCCAGCGGCTTGCGTAGCGTGTAGTCGGGGAGGGGGAGGACGGTGCGGTCCCGCTTCATACCAGCCTCAGCACAGTTTCTGGCGTGTCCTGGGAGGCATCTGGCGAGCCGCCGCCAATAATCACTATAATTCTCCCATGGCAGTCGACCTCAACCCGGCCAACCTTTTCGCCGGCCGCCTTTACCGCCTCGATCGCGCGGGTGACGTCGGACTGGCGGAAGCTGGCAGGCCTGCGCGCCATTATGACCGTTGCTCCGAATAGAGCCGGTCAACACGCCTCACGATCGCCGCCCGATCGATGACGACTAGCATCGTAGCCGGCATGAACTCGCCGGTTTTTTCGGCACCGACATATCCAGCTTCAATCTGATCAGCGAGCGCAGCCGCGAGACCTTCACATGTCTGTTTGTCAAATCCACCGAACTCAATGCTTTGTTTGTTGCGCGGATTGCCGGCCCAGGCTGGCGTGAGTTTCCCGGTCGCCTCCTCGCGCAACCACTTCGCGGTCTGGATGGACGCTGTCGCTGTGTCGAAGCCGCCGGATATCAGCGCCGACAGGAATGCCATCTCAAGAGCGGTCTTTCGAGATATCTCCTGCGCCACACCAGAGCGGGAATTTGGCAGGCGAGTTCCAAGGATCTCCCGGCGTTTCCAATTGTTGAAGTCGTCGCGGGTGCATTCCACGACCGATAGTACTTCAGAGAGCGTGGGGGGCATTCGATTCCATCCTGTGTCAATAACAAAGCTACCTGCGTCAGCTAGGTGTGTCAACGACAAAGGATGTGGAAAAATGTTCCCTGACCGGGAGGGGCGGCAAATTTGCCGACCCTCACAAAGCCGCAATGCGTTGCGCTTTTGAATCCCGCACATGTGCGGCTTTTGGCGGATCGCGGAGACCTTCGGCAAATTTGCCGGAAGTCAAAACCCGCCCATGGGCGGGTTTTTGAAACGACGGAGAATCTTCGCAATTTGCGAACATTGGCCGGAAGTCCGCAAATTTGCAGAGTTTGGAGCAACCGGCAAATTTGCCGGTTGCTCTTGGCGAATCCTGCACATGTGCAGCTTTTCAGGTCCGGCAATTTTTCCGGACCTTTTGCAAATTTGCAGAAGGTCAGATCGACCCCTCCA